>CAMTWS010000068.1:0-11049 GCA_947085485.1 uncultured Prolixibacteraceae bacterium | reverse complement strand
TGCCCTGGCGCCAGCCGAATATTTCAATTATTATATGGCATTGGGAACTATTGTGATTCTGGGCACTGCTTTTTCACTGGTTCCGGCTTCAATGTGGCCTTCGTTGCCAAAAATTGTTGAGGAAAGATATTTAGGTACGGCATTCGGTTGTATTTTTTGGGTGCAAAACATCGGGTTAATGCTTGTTCCCGGCCTTATTGGCACGGCTTTATCGAAATCGAATCCCGGTGTTGCCGAACAAATTGCCGCTAATGTGCAGGGAGCTGCATACAACTACCTGGTTCCCGAACTGATTTTTGCCAGTTTTGGTGTTGCCGCAATTTTACTTGCTTTATACCTCCGCCGCGTGGATGCCAAATATGGTTATGGATTGGAACTTCCGAATAAAAAACATTGACATAAAATATTTAGTATTATCATAAAAATTAACAAAAACAGAAAACAAAAATGGGAAGTGAAATTAAAAATCTGAAGCCTTCAGAATTATGGGAAAATTTTTATCAAATGACCCAGATTCCCCGGCCATCAAAACACGAAGAAAAAATTCAGGAGTGGGCAGTGAATTTTGGGGAAAAACTTGGTCTCGAAACGATTAAAGACGAAGTAGGAAATGTAATTATCTGCAAACCGGCAACACCGGGCAAGGAAAATTGCAAAGGGGTAATTTTGCAGGGCCACCTCGACATGGTGCCACAGAAAAACAACGATAAGGTACACGATTTTAATACCGATCCGATTGAAGCTTTTATCGATGGCGATTGGGTGAAAGCCAATGGCACAACACTTGGCGCCGACAATGGTATTGGTGTTTCGGCTGCTTTGGCAATTCTGACATCGGATAATGTAAAACACGGGCCTCTTGAAGTCTTGCTTACCGCTGCCGAAGAAACCGGTATGAATGGAGCCAACGGTTTGAAACCCGGAATCATACAGGGAGATATTCTTATTAATCTTGATTCGGAAGACGAAGGAGAACTATATGTTGGTTGTGCCGGAGGCGAAGATGTAACTGTAAAATTTAAATATTCTGAAAAGAAAACCGGCAAAAACTATGTAGGAATGAAACTAAGTGTTACCGGAATGAAAGGAGGGCACTCGGGAATCGATATTCCGCTGGGAAGGGGTAATGCAATCAAAGTTTTTTTCAGGATATTAAATGCGGCTTATGAAAAATTTGACGCCCGGCTCGCAAATATCGAAGGCGGCAGTTTGCGCAACGCCATTCCGCGTGAAGCTTTTGGAACAATTGCAGTAAAAAAGGGGAATGCAGAAGAATTAACTCAATTAGTTGAAGATATTTCAGGTATTATTAAAAGCGAACTGGCAGTAACCGAACCAACTTTATCGGTTTCTATTGAAGAGGTAAAACTTCCGAAAACGGTGATTGGCAGAAAAATTCAAAAAAGACTGACTGCCGCAATTATTGCCTGTCCGAATGCCGTAATACGCATGAGCGACAGTATGGCCGGCCTTGTGGAAACATCGACAAACCTGGCTATTGTAAAATCTGATGCTAAAGAAAAAACAATAACGGCAAGTTTATTAATGCGCAGTTCTGTCGATTCGGCAAAAGCTGAGTTGGGTTCACGAATTAAAGCCGTTTTTACAATGGCTGGCGCCGAGGTTGTTTTCTCGGGGGCATATCCCGGATGGAAACCAAATATGGATTCGGCCATCCTGAAAACCATGCAGGAGGTTTACAATAAACATTTTGGTAAAATCCCTGAAATTAAAGCAATCCATGCAGGGTTGGAATGTGGGATCCTTGGCGGAAATTATCCGCACTGGGATATGATATCTTTTGGGCCAACCATTCGCTTTCCGCATTCGCCCGATGAAAAAGTAAATATTGCAACCGTGCAAAAATTCTGGCATTTTCTGGTGGCAACGCTCGAAAGCATTCCTGAGAAATAATATAATTTAGCAGGTGACTTCCCGTCACCTGCTAAATTGTTTCATTTTTATATTCAGCAGGTGAACCAAAGTCACAAGCTGAACAAGAGGAATGAAATAACAAAACAAAAAATAAGGAATAACAAATCAGAAACTCCAAACTCTAAACTTCACTTTGAACTTTAAACCCTGACCTTTAAACTGTTCTAATACCTTGGCATCATCTCAATCAATTCGCCTTCCGATGTTTGGTAATGCCCCATTAAATTGGCAGTTAAACAGGAGTGTACCGGAATAATTTCAACCAAATCGCCCACATTGAAATTTGAAAACTGGTTTTGTGCAACTTTTAAAATTCCATGTTCCTGCGAAAGTTTTGAAAGATAATTCATCTGGTCGAGCATTATTTTTTCGCCCCCTTTTTGAATGATAATCCGGCCAAACATCTTTTTTCCATCAGTGTTTGTAACTTCATCTTTCGCGAAATGTACCGCACCGCCATGTATTACGATTTCATTGCGCAAAATATGTTTTGCTACCACCGGACAAACCATTTTTACCGCAATGTCATCGAACGAGCAAACTCCCAGGTTTTGCTGCATCAAATCGTAAAAAACAAAATTCCCGGGGCGTAATTCATCAACCCCGTTAAAATTTGTACAAAGTGTGGCTGCAGGTGTGTCTCCCATACTTATTTCAATCCCGGGGAATCGATGTAAATATTTTTGTTTTAAGAATTTAAGTTTTAAAAGTGCATCAAAATGGCGGCTGAAAATTTCGTCCGTAGAACTTGCTTGATAGGTATGCCCGGTGTGTGTCAGGAACCCTTTAAAAGTTAATTTTTTAGTGGTTGATATCAGGTTGGTGACTGCTTCTGTTTCTTCAATGTTCAAAGCATCAATCCCGGTGCGGTTATAACCGACATCTATTTTAATCCATACGCCAACCGGATGCAAAATATGTTCTGCCAAAACTGCCACAGCTTCCGTATTTTCAACCAAAACATGAAGTTTGATTTGTGCCGCCAGGCGATTAATATTTTTGATTTCAAGAATATTTAAAGGAAATGCAATTGTAATATCTTTCCACCCGCTGGCAGCAAAATATTCGGCCATTTGCACCGATGACACTGCAATTGCTTCAACACCAAAAAGTTTAAACCATTCGCCGATTTTTGCCGACTGGTGGGTCTTAAAATCGGGCCGGAAACGGAGGTTGTTTTCGGCAGCTTTTTTTGCCATTCTTTCAATATTCCGCAAACAAATATTTTTGTCAAGCACCAATGTCGGACGTATAATTTCAACCATTTCGAACTGTTTTAAATTAGGTTTTTTATTTTTTTGGAAAGTGCATTCCGCGTATTCATTAATTCTTCTGAAATTCCTGTTTTGTAAATATGCGGACTGATAAACCGTTTGTGCTCATCGGGCAACAAAGCTGCACGACTTTCAAGGTATTTGTGAATTTCAACGGGAGATTGCATTTTCAGTTTTATTTTGCCACCGGTTGCAACTTCATGCAAAAGCTTTTCGCTTTTTAATCCTTTAATTACTGTATTTATTTCGGGATATACCGGATGATAAATTGTTGAGATTTCTCCGGGTATTTCGTTTTCAAGTAAAATGGCATCGCGGTAAAATTTACCGTTGGCGTCGAAATACCGGTACAACTGTTTTTTCGCGGGCAGGGTGTTCTTCTCAATGTTTTCCGAAAACTTCATTTTGGGCAAACCATTGATTTCCGCAAGTTTATAAACGCCATCGAGCGCCGCATCGTTTTTCCCGGTAACAAGCTCTGTTCCGATTCCAAATGCATCGATGGCGGCATCCTGGTCTTTTAAAAGTGTTTTTATAACGTGTTCGTTCAGTTGGTTCGATGCAATTATTTTAACCTGGTTCAATCCGGCATCGTCGAGCATTTTTCGCGCCTTTTTGCTGAGGTAGGCCAAATCGCCGCTATCTAACCTGATGGCTTTTAACCGGCGCCCTTTTGATTCCATTTCTTTGGCAATAATAATTGCATTCGGAACGCCCGATTTTAGTGTATCATAAGTATCAACCAGCAGGATGGTATTTTCGGGATGTACCTGCGAGTAAGCGCGGAAGGCTTCCTGTTCGTTATCGAAACTTTGTATCCAACTGTGAGCCTGCGTGCCAGATACCGGGATGCCAAAAAGCTTACCTGCCATTACATTCGAAGTTGACGAAGCGCCGCCAATACAGGCAGCCCGGCTGGCATGCAATGCGCCAAATCCCTGGGCCCGCCGCAATCCAAAATCGGAAAAAATATTTGGCCCTGCCACCAGTTTGATCCGGAACGCTTTTGTAGCTATCAATGATTCGAAATTGATAATATTCAGCAACAGGCTTTCAATTAACTGGCACTCGATTATATTCCCGTCGATCCTTAAAATTGGTCCGTTTGGGAATACAATTTCCCCTTCTTTTACACTTTGTATGTTTCCCGAAAAGCGGAAATTTTTTAAAAACTCCAGAAATTCAGGTTTGAACCCCTGTTCTTTTAAATATTGAATATCAGAATTGCTGTAAGTAAATTCGGCGAGTAATTCCAGGAAATCGGCAAGGCCTGCAAAAACTGTAAAACCCCCGCGAAACGGGTTGTTTCGGAAAAAATAGTCAAAAGTGGCGTCATCGTTTTTTTTCCCTGAATAGAAATAGCCCTGGGCCATTGTCAACTCGTAAAAATCGGTGTAAAGCCCTAATTTTTCTTTAAATACTGACATTCTGCAAAGTAACATTTGTAAAGCGCTTAAAGTTAATTAAGAAATGAACCGAAAATGTAATATTTGAAAATATTTCTGAAAAACAAGATTTTTGAGCTGGGAATCTCAAAGTCCCACCAGGAAAACAAAAAAGCCGGTCTAACTGAATAAACCGGCTTTGATATATTTGATTTCTTAAAATTCAACTTACAGAATCTTCTTCAAAAACATTGATTTGTGAATCGACCAGGATTCGTCCGCAATACTCGCAAACAATAATTTTTTTGCGGTTGGCAATGTCCATTTGCCTTTGCGGTGGGATTTTATTGAAGCAACCGCCACATGCATCGCGTTGAATTGTAACAACAGCCAGTCCGTTACGTGCATTTTTCCTGATTCGTTTAAAAGCAGTCAGCAAACGTGGCTCAATAAATGCCTCAATTTTTTCCGACTTTGCTTTTAGTTTTTCTTCTTCAATTTTGGTCTCTTCCTGAATTTCATGAAGTTCTGCTTTTTTACGTTCCAGATCTTCTTTTCTTTCAACCAGCAACTGTTTTGAAGTAGAAACACTTTCTTCTTTTTCCTTCATTTCGATTGTAAACTCGCGGATTCTTTTCTCTGAAAGTTCAATTTCAAGGTTTTGGAACTCAATTTCTTTTGAAAGTGAATCGAACTCGCGGTTGTTGCGCACGTTGTTTTGCTGTTCGGTATATTTTGCAATTAACGCCTGCGAATCTTTAATCGCAATTTTTTTGTTATTCGTTGCGGTATCCAGATTTTTGATTTCACTGTCGAGATTGATTAGCCTTGTTTTTAGGCCTGCAATCTCATCTTCCAAATCCTGGACCTCCAAAGGAAGCTCTCCCCTGAGTACTTTAATTTTATCAACTTCAGAAACTACAGTTTGCAGTTCGTGCAAAGCCCGCAGCTTTAATTCAACCGAAACGTCTTTCTCTTCATGCTTTGAATATGGTGTGTTCATCGCTTATATGTTTTAATTTTCACTATAAAAATCAGAAATAAAAAACCGGGTTAGTACCCACTTCTGATAAATGGACTGCAAACTTAGGGAATTTTTTCGTAAGTAACTCACAAAAAAGTTCTTTAGTGAATTGTTCGCTTTCAAAATGCCCGATATCTGCAATTACAATTTTGTTTTCGGCATCAAAAAACTGGTGGTATTTAAAATCGCCCGACACAAAAAAGTCAGCGCCGGCCGCAATTGCAGTGTTTAAAAGGAACGATCCCGAACCTCCGCAAACCGCAACTTTTTCAACAGGTTTATCTTTTAAGACCGTATGTTTTATTAGCCCTGTGTTAAATGTTGCTTTTAACTGTTTTAAAAATTCTATTTCAGGTATTGGTTCGGCAAGAGTGCCAACCATACCCATTCCAATTTTATCGAGGTTATTTTCGAGCGGATAAATATCATAAGCAACTTCTTCGTAAGGGTGGGCTTTTAGCAACGCTTCAATTACCCTTCCCTGCAAATATCCGGGGAAAATAGTTTCAAACCTGATTTCTTTTTCAGAATGAATTTCGCCTTTTTTACCCACAAACGGGTTTGAATTTTCATTTCCCCTGAAACTTCCCAATCCTTCGGTTACAAAGCCGCAACTATCGTAGTTTCCAATATTTCCGGCGCCTGCATTAAAAATGGCTTCGCGCACCTTGTCACCATTTTCAACCGGAATAAATGTTACCAGCTTTTTTAATTGTTCGACTGCGGGTTGCAGTATTTTGCAGTTTTGCAACCCAAGTTTTTCGCAGATTTTACGGTTCACACCACCCTCAACACTGTCAATGTTGGTATGTGCCGCGTAAATGGCGATGTCGTTTTTAATGGCTTTTATTAAAGTTCGTTCGACATAGTTTTTGCCCGTAATTTTTTTTAACCCCGAAAAAATAATTGGATGGTGGGCTACAATCAACTGTGCTTTTTTCTGAATGGCTTCATCAACCACTTTTTCGGTAACATCGAGCGTAATTAGAACCGTGGTTATTCCGGTATTAATATCGCCGGTTATCAGCCCGGCATTATCATACGGTTCCTGCAAACTCAGCGGGGCGAAGCTTTCCAGATATTGAGTTACATCTTTTAAAACCGGCATTTATTATAGTTTTATAGTTTGGTGAAATTTAATCCTGAAGTTCGTCTCTTATTTCAATCAGTTGTTGACGAACATCCTGTAGCCGCTGCACAATTTCGAAATTGTTGATGGTTTCTTCCCTGTTGTCCTTTAATTTTTGCTGGGCTCCTTTTATTGTCAGCCCCCGTTTTTTTACCAGATGATGGATTAATTTAACGGTTTCAATATCCTCCTTTGCAAACAGGCGTGTCCCTTTTTTGTTTTTCTGAGGTTTTAAAGCATCGAATTGATTTTCCCAGTAGCGGATTAACGATTGGTTTTCGCCAATCATGTCGGCTACTTCGCCAATGGAGTAAAATATTTTCTCAATTTTAGGTTTCTTGTATGGCATCAAAATTAATCGAGGGTTTGTCCAATATTCGATGAGATGGCAATCATTTTATCGTATTCATCGGCAGTAAGATCTTTGAAATAGAAAAATGCGGGATTCACCCTTTGTCCGTCTTTATGAACTTCGTAATGAAGATGCGGCGCTGTTGACGCCCCCGAGTTTCCAACATATCCTATTATATCGCCACGTTTAACATTTTGTCCCTGCACAACATTAAAACCGTTTAAATGCGCATAAACAGTTTCATAACCATAACCGTGATCAATTGTAACACTTAATCCAAAACCCGATCTGCTTGATTTTGAACCGGCAATTTCATCTACGCGACCGTTACCTGTGGCAAAAACAGGGGTACCCACCGGAGCGGTAAAATCCATACCCCAATGCATTATCCGCACTTTATAAATGGGGTGTATCCGGTATCCCCAGCCACTGGCTGTTCGTTTTAAATCGCGGTTGGTAAGCGGCTGGATTGCCGGAATACTGCTCAGCATCTCTTCTTTGTTCAAGGCCAGTTTCATCACTGCATCAAACGATTTCGATTGGATATAAGCTTCTTTTGAAAGAATATCGAGTTTCCGGGCTGTTTCGATAACCAATGCAGAGTTGGTCAGGCTTTCGAGATGTGAGTACTTATTTGTGCCGCCAAATCCGGCTTTTCTGATGGACGAAGGTATTGGGTCGGTCTCAAAAATTACACGGTAAATGTTGTCATCACGCTGTTGTAAGTCAGCCATCACCGTTTCAACTTTTTCCAAATCCTTCATCATCAGTTCATATTGCGATAACAACTCCTGATTTTCGCGCAACAACGCTTTTGTTTTTGGAGTTTCGTAAAAATTGATTGCGATAACAAACAGTACCATTGAAAAAGCCAGACTACTTGAAAAGTAAGCTAATATTTTTGTGAATTTTTCTTTGATTGAAATCCCTATCCTTTCGTAATTAAGGGTGTCCGGATTAAATTTATATTTCTTCTTGGCCATACCGTCAGGCTATTTTTATTTATCGATTTAATCAGAATTAATTAAATCATATAACTTTGCAGCCGTTTGTTTACTGCTTTTACAAGGGCGCAAAAATAACCAAATAACTGGTATATAGCTAAATTGTTTGGTTGAGTTGACATTTTTTAACAAAATTTAGAATAAATCATAATTAAATGACAAGGACTTCAAAGGAAATTCGCAAGGCTTTTCTCGACTTTTTTCAGGAGAAAAATCACCAGATCGTGGAGTCGGCACCAATGGTTGTAAAAGGCGATCCAACGTTAATGTTCACCAATGCAGGGATGAACCAGTTTAAAGATTTGTTCCTGGGAAACGAGCCTGTAAAATGGCCCCGGATTGCCGATACCCAAAAATGTTTGCGTGTTTCGGGCAAACACAACGACCTTGAAGAAGTGGGTTTAGACACTTATCACCACACCATGTTCGAGATGTTGGGCAACTGGTCGTTTGGCGATTATTTTAAACGCGAGGCCATCGATTGGGCATGGGAATTTTTGGTAGGCCGAATGGGGCTAAACCCCGATAGGCTTTATGCGACTGTTTTTGAAGGAAGCGGTGATGATAAACTTGAACGCGATGATGAGGCTGCCGGGTATTGGGCAAATTATCTTCCTGCTGAACGAATTCTTAACGGAAGCAAAAAGGATAATTTCTGGGAAATGGGCGACTCCGGTCCATGCGGTCCCTGTTCTGAAATACATGTCGATATAAGAAGCGAAGCCGAAATTGCAAAGGTGCCCGGAATTGAACTTGTAAATAAAAACCACCCGCAGGTAATCGAAATATGGAACCTTGTATTTATACAGTTTAACCGAAAAGCAAATGGCCAGCTTGAAGAACTGCCTGCTAAACATGTCGATACAGGAATGGGTTTCGAGCGGTTATGCATGGCAATTCAGGGTGTAACTTCGAATTACGATACCGATATTTTCCAGAATACAATTACCGAAATTGGCAAACTATGCAATATCAAATATGGCGCCGCCGAAAAAACCGACATTGCAATGCGCGTTATCGCCGACCATTTGCGGGCTGTGGCCTTTGCCATTGCCGACGGGCAATTGCCATCGAATAATAAGGCTGGTTATGTTATCCGCCGTATTTTGCGCCGTGCCGTTCGTTACGGTTATACTTTTCTCGGTTTCAGGGAAGCTTTTATTTTTAAACTCGTTGAAGTGTTAAAGGAAACCATGGGCGATGCTTTCCCCGAACTGAAAGGCCAGCAGGTTTTAATCGAAAAAGTGATTAAAGAAGAAGAGGAATCTTTTCTGCGGACACTTTCAACCGGAATCAGGTTACTTGATGAAATTATTTTGAAAGCCAAACAGGAAAACCGCACAGAAATACAGGGAAAAAATGCATTTGTGTTGTTCGATACCTTTGGGTTCCCACTCGATTTAACCGAACTGATTGCCCGCGAAAACGGTTTGGGGGTGGATGAAAACGGTTTTAAAGTTGAAATGGAAGTCCAAAAAAACCGCTCACGAAATGCGGCACAGCAGGAAACCGACGATTGGGTGGAAATTCGCAAAATTGAGCAGACCGAATTTTTAGGTTACGACAAACTGGAAGCCGAAATCCGCATTGCCCGTTACCGGAAAGTAACGCAGCAAAAGAAGGCCTTCTACCAATTGGTATTCGACCAGACTCCTTTTTATGGAGAATCGGGCGGGCAAATGGGCGACTCGGGGCATATTGAGTTCGACGGACAAAAAGCCATCATTTTCGATACCCAAAAAGAAAATAGCCTGATTGTACATTTAACCGAAAAACTGCCTTCAAACCCCGAGGAAACCTTTTTTGCCAGGGTTGACAAACACAAAAGATTAAGCATTGCCAATAACCACACTGCAACACATCTGCTTCACACCGCGCTGCGAAAGGTTTTGGGAACCCATGTCGAGCAAAAGGGGTCGCTGGTAAACGCCGACCACCTGCGTTTCGACTTCTCTCATTTTCAGAAAATGACCGATGAAGAGGTTGAAAGGGTGGAATTAATTGTGAATGCAAAAATCCGTGAAAATTCGGTCCGCGAAGAAAACCGGATCATGCCGATTGAAGATGCTAAAAAACTGGGTGCGATGATGTTGTTTGGCGAAAAATACGGCGAAGCGGTGCGGGTAATCAAATTTGGCGAATCAGTCGAACTGTGCGGTGGTACCCATGTTTCCGCCACAGGGCAAATCGGATTGTTTAAAATTATTTCGGAAGGGGCCATTGCAGCCGGAGTCAGAAGAATTGAGGCAATTACGGCTGAACACGCCGAAATGTTTGTAAACGAACAGATTAAAACATTGAAAAGCATTCAGGAAACCATTAAAGGCTCGAAAGATATTTTAGGGAGCGTGATGAACCTGTTACAGGAAAACAGCGAACTTTCGAAACAAATCGAAGCGTTTAACCGCGAGCGGCTAAAAATTGTAAAAAATAACCTGAAAAGTAAAGTTTTGCTTGAAAGAGGGGTAAATATTATTTCAGGCCAGGTAGATGTCGATAGCGCCGCCATGATGAAAGATTTGGCATTTCAGTTAAAAGGCGAAGTTGAAAACCTTTTTCTTGTATTAGGAGTCGAAATTGATGGAAAACCCAATTTAACTGTAATGATTTCGGAGAACATTGTGGCTGAAAAAGGGCTCGACGCCATTAAAATTGTGCGCGAGGCAGGGCGCGAAATTCAGGGCGGCGGCGGTGGTCAGACATTTTATGCCACTGCGGGCGGAAAAAACCCGGCAGGTTTACAAGCGGCCATTGAAAAGGCACTTTCGTTTTTGCAATAGTGGGAGCCCCTCACAACTCCAAAAAAGAGGGCCGGGGAGAGGCCTTTTTTTATTTCTTCACCATAAGTTTACCCAATAAAATCTCATCTTTATATTTTACCCGAACAGCATACACACCTTGTTTCCAGCCGGTGGTTTGTATTTTGTGTTCTTTGCCCTTTAGCTT
>CAMTWS010000067.1:0-6026 GCA_947085485.1 uncultured Prolixibacteraceae bacterium | reverse complement strand
TTCCAGCCTGCTGATATCCGGAGAATATACTTATGGCGTAAGGTCAAAAGGCATTCTGAGTTACCGCCTGCCTTCGATTGTGCAGTTTGAACTCAATTATACCAAATATGAAAAAGGTCAGAAGGCCATTAACTATAATTACCTCGAAGAGCGCAAGGTTGCTGTATCTGTGCCCGTCCGCGGCTCAAATTTTGCCGTTTTTTCGAGGCTCACGCTCAATCAGATTGTTATGCCCCTGACGAAATACACCACTGCCGAATTATTGCTTTCGGGCGCCATATCAGGTGTAAACGCCAACTTTACCACCTATTCCTTATTCTCTGATCTTGCGAAGCCTTATACCTATAGCAACCTATCCCTTTCATTCAAACTTCCGGGAGCCATAGTCCTTACGCCACAAACACAATTCGACTACAATCACGGAGAATTTATATCGTTGAAGTGTGGGGTAGAAAAGCACCTGTTCAAAAATGGTTTTATGAATTTGTCCTACGAGCAGAACTTCAGAAGTAATTTCAGCAATATGGAAGTGGGATTTCGCTACGATTTCTCTTTTGCCCAGGCCGGTTTTTCAGCCAGGAGGAGCAACAATGCCACTACACTGGTGCAATCGGCCAGTGGGAGCGTGATGGTGGATGCAAAAACAAACTACATAGGGGCAAACAGACTTTCAAGTGTGGGCAAAGGTGGCATTACGCTGTTACCTTACCTCGATCTGAATTGTAATGGGCGGCGCGAACCAAACGAACCTAAAGCCTACGGCCTTAACCTTCATATCAATGGAGGCCGAATTGAACTCAATGATAAGGATACCACCATCCGCGTATTCGACCTGGAACCGTATACCAACTATCTGGTTACGCTCGACGGAACCAATTTCGATAACATCGCATGGCAGATACGGAAAAAAACTATCAGTGCCTCCATCAGTCCCAACATGTTCAAATTGATTGAGGTTCCGGTTGCGGTAGTAGGCGAAGCAACCGGAACAGTTTACTTTGGCGTTGGTGGCGGACAGAAAGGGCAGGGGCGTATTATCGTTAATTTCTACCGCGGCGATTCCAGCCTGGCGGCACGCACACTTTCCGAATCCGATGGCTATTTCAGTTACCTGGGCCTGGCGCCAGGTGAATATGAGGCCAGGATAGATACCGCCCAATTGAACAAATTGCATTGGACAGCTTCACCTTCATCATTGCACTTTACCATTTCTGCCGGTTTTGACGGCGATGTGGCAGATGGCCTTGAATTTGTTTTGCGGCCAACCCAGAATGAAACCCGGGAAGGGCAAAATAAAACGCCGGGCCTCAATATGGAGATCCCGGCGAACGATGGAACAAAATCGCCACAAACAAACCAGGTTATTCCGGAAAAACAGAAAAAGTAATGCCCGGTCAAGTTGAAATGTTGTAGGGAGGACAAAGAGTTTAGCCAAATAGCAAGTCCTTACTGTACAAGTTTATACTTTTCAATCTTGGCATTAAGGGTAGGCCGCGTAATATCGAGAATCCGGGAAGCTTCCAGTTTGTTCCATTTTACCACATCAAGTATATGCTTGATGTGATATTTCTCCAGGTCTGCCAGCGACCGGAATTGAGGCATTTCCAGATCTTTTGCAGGATTATCGTACATGCGGAGATTAAGGGCGATATTTTCCTTCTCCAGCACATCGTTTTTGGACATAATAATAGCTTGGAGGATGGTGTTTTCAAGTTCGCGCACATTGCCATACCAATAATGCTGCTGAAGCATTTCGATAACGCCCCCGCCAATCTTAATCACGTTTTTATTAAACCGTTTGTTGAGTTTATACAAAAAATGGATTACAAGGTCGTGTATGTCTTCCTTGCGCTCGCGCAAAGACGGCAGGTTGATTGTAAATACTTTGAGACGGTAATAGAGATCTTCCCTGAATTTTCCCTGTTCTATCAGTTTTTCCAGGTTACGGTTGGTTGCAGCTATTATCCGGGCTTTCATCGGGACAGTAGCTTCCCCGCCTACTTTTTCAAATTCCAGTTCCTGGATAACGCGCAGTAGTTTCACCTGGGTGTTGAGCGATATTTCAGAAATTTCGTCGAGGAAAATAGAGCCTTCCCCGGCAAGTTCGAACTTGCCTTTTTTATCGCGTATGGAATCCGTAAAGGAGCCTTTTACATGTCCGAAAAGTTCGCTCTCGAGCAGTGTCTCGGTCAGGGCGCTGCAATTCACAATAACCAACGGCTGATTGCTCGTGATTCCGGCATAATGCACTAATCTGGCAATCAATTCCTTACCAGTGCCCGTCTCCCCCTGGATCAACACATTTACCTTGTTCAGCGAAATACGTCCAATATTCTTGAAGATTTCTTTCATCTGGGGGGTCTTCCCAACCAGAATATTGTCCTCGAGCATACTCTCGTTCGAAACATCTTCGTGTACCACCTCGTTCAGGCTTTTGCTGACTTTGACCGAATTAAGGGCCAATTGAATAATGGATTTGAGCTGAAACGGATCAATTGGTTTTTCAAGAAAGTCAAAAGCGCCAAGCTGAATTGATTTGATCGTTAATGCTACATGCCCGAAAGCGGTAAGTAATATTACAGGAATCGCAACATGTAATTTACGTATCACGGAGAGGACTTCAAGTCCGTCAATACCTGGCATCTGAAAATCGGTAATTACAAGATCAGGGTGTTCTGAACGAACAAGATGTAAGCCCGCCTCACCATCTTCTGCCTCAATAACAGTGTATCCAACCTTGCTGAGTGTCTCCTTTATGGTTTTACGGATCAACTTATTATCATCGATGATCAAAATTTTCTCCATGAATCTACCTGGTTAATGTAGTAATAGTTTTTTATGAATATCCAAGGCGTACCTATATTAATACTTCAGTGTAAAAGTAGTTATTTTTGGCGTGATAATGTTGGCAATGAAATTGATTTACTGATAGAAGATGGAAGTCGGCGCTTGCCGGTCGAAATTAAGTCTGGTCAAACTATTACAAATGAATTTTTTAAAGGAATGAGTCCACTCCGACAACCCGTTTTTGTTGTATTTTGACTTTAAATGCCCACTGAATATCAGTAGATTACAAAGTCAAAATTGAGTAGAATTGACTTTTCGGAGTGGACTCAGGAATTCATTTTTGGAATAAAATGACACAAACCGAAGGTGGCATTGTTGTTTACGGAGGCGATATTATTCAAAAAAGAAGTAATGGCATTACGGTTGTGCCGTTGAACGCGTTGAATACGATAAACACTGATTGAAGAAGCTTTGCTATAAGTCCGGGCGCGACTTGCAGTCGCACCCGGACTTCATAAGGTTTTTCTGTTTGCTACTCTGTTACTGACGGCATGACTTCGAGTCACCCCGTCAGTGAAATGGCTTATTCAACCCTGATTTTAAAATCCATCACCTCAATCACGTCGCCGCTCCTAAGTTTGGCGCGTTTGCGGAAGCATGCCCACGAAAAAAAGAAATCCATCCTTTTTTTAATAAAGAACAAAATTGTTACAAATTATTTTATACCCGTATCAATTTTGTTATTTTTGAGATCTCATAGGTTTAGTATTATAAATTATGAAATTTTCAGAGTTGTATAAAATCTTAAAAAAGAGATGGTTGGTACATAGAGCGGACTAAAAAACACCACATCTATGTTCATCCAGCTAAAAATGGGAAAATACCAGTTGGAAAACACGCTTCGGAAGAAGTTAAAACGGGTACATTAGACGCAATCTTAAAACTGGCAGGGCTAAAATAGTCCCGCAAAAAGAACATAAACAATGAAAAAGATATTGGTTGTAATTGAAAAAGGGACTGACGGCCGGTATAGCGCTTATTCACCAGATACCAAAAACACAGTTTTAAATGGACAGGGAAATTCCGTAGAGGAAGCCATTGAAGACTTAAAAATAGCTATGGATGAAATTATTGAATCGTATCAGGAAACTGAAGGACAATTGCCGGAAGAGTTGCAAGGTAAGATTGAGTTTGAGTATAAATACGATATTCCAAGCCTGTTTAATTTTTTCGATGAAATTAATATGACAACATTCTCACGAAAAATTGGGATCAATGCTTCGCTTTTGCGGCGATATAAAAATGGTTTCGCTTTTGCTTCACAAAAACAGGTCGATAAAATTAAAAATGGACTTCACGAACTTGGCAGGCAATTGAATTCTACCCAGCTCTGATCAACTATCAAAACGCCACTTCAAGTTGCTATAAGTCCGGGCGCGACTTATGAGGTTTTTATTCAATCCTTATCTGATATCCCATTACCTCAATTACATCGCCGCTCCGCAGTTTGGCGCGTTTGCGGAATTCGGGTTCGCCATTGCGGAAAACAATTAATAGTTTAAGTCTGATTATTCTATCCTGATTTTAAACTCCTTCACTTCAATCACGTCACCCGCACTAAATTTGATTTGGCAAGTTCTCAGAGTTTCAATTCACCATTTTTCTTTTCGCTAAAAGTAGATACACAGGTTGCATTTTAAGTGTTATATAGCTAAATTTGGTTCAAAAATAACAGATGGAAAATTTATTGGACAGAATATCAGTAAATCCGGAGATTTGCAACGGAAAGCCAATTATTAGAGGAATGCGTATCACTGTTTCATCAATTCTCGATTTTTTAGCAGCTGGTGAAACCAACGCAAAAATTCTTAAAGCTTATCCAATTCTTGAAAAAGAGGATATCATGGCTTGTTTGGAATTTGCAAGAAAAGTTGCTGACAAAAGCATACTATCATATGAACTTAGAGCCAGTTAACAATTGCAAATATTTGGTTGATGTGAACCTGCCCAAAAAGTTTTCCTACTTCAAAACTGTAGATTTTATACATGTTGTTGACATTAATCCCTGTATGACTGATCGTGATATCTGGGATTATGCATTAATTAACAATATGGTTCTACTTTCTAAAGATGCCGATTTTTATGATTTATTCCTCACAAAAGTTAATCATCCCAAAGTGATCAATTTCCGCTTTGGAAACTTCACTTTAAATGAAACGCATCATTATTTCCAAAAATTCTGGCCAACGATAATTGATCATTTAGATACTGCATCTTTTATAATTGCCCACGAGGATAAAATCTTTGTTTTCCCCTGATTCAGTATTCGTTCACTTCTGCTTTCTTTCAAATATTACACACGGGGTGACTTCGAATCACCCCGTCAGTGAAATGGCTTATTCCACCCGGATTTTAAAATCCATTACCTCAATCACATCGCCGCTCCGTAGTTTGGCGCGTTTGCGCAATTCCTGTTCGCCATTGCGGAAAACTATCCCGTCGTCAACCATCATTTTTGCCTGTCCGCCCGATTCGCTGATACGCATTATTTTCAGCAGTTTAATCAGCTCAATGTATTCCTCGCCTTTGAGTTCATAAGTTTTCATACCCTAAGTTTTTATTTCACTTTTCTTCATTTATTTATGTCTATAATTTGTTTTTTAGCTCCATAACGATTTGTATGGGTACATGAACACGCATTTTTAGGTGCAGAGCACCGTTGATATTTGTAGAATAAATTACGAAATATACACACAAGGTGCGGAGCACCGAAATATTACGACATTACGACCATTTCGGTACTCCGCACCTTACCCGCTTCGTACATTCGTCTTTTACTACAAATATTTTGCGGCCATGCCGCTATCGGGCAAGGGAAGTGAATGTATTTATGAAATGGGCCATGAATAAATTTTTACTCATGGCTCGTTTCAATAAATTATCTTTACTGGTCTTCAATCTAATTTCCGGCAAAGATATGATTCTGCCGCGAAGGCCAATCCTAATTCTTTACTGTTGGGTGTACGACAAAATTCCTGTTAGTGGATTTTTCAAACTAACTCACCCCGGGTGCGCTTCGCTTACCCAGCCCCTCTCTACGTGTAGAGATGTCAGAAAGTATTGGCTGCTCACTGGAAACCATAGCTTGAACATACCAGTGTTATACTTGAAGATGCCACCTGTTACGAGACCGACATGCGTTTTCCGACCGATGTTGAACTACCAGCGCAGCCGGAAGA
>CAMTWS010000066.1:0-12026 GCA_947085485.1 uncultured Prolixibacteraceae bacterium | reverse complement strand
GTGTTGAAATCAATTTTTTTAGTGTAAATGTTCGCGGAATAATCGTATTCGAAAATTACTCCTATACCATTTGCTCCGCCATCTCTGCTGCTTTAATGTTTGCAGGGTCTTGTTCTTTGTAAACCTTTTTTTGATAACCTAAAATGTATCCGAAATGTTGAACATTATTTACAAGGTCATTGAGTTTAAAATCTACCGTTTTATCTTCTTCAAGGTCGTAAAGTCTAAAATTTTCAAAGTCCGATATGAGAATGTATTTCGGTAATTCGTGTTGTTTCAGTCCGTGTGTGTAGTCTTTGGCTTGTTTGTAGGCTTTGTCAAGGTTTTTGCCCCGACTTTTCATTTCAATTAAAATAGTTCCTTTCCAAAGCAAATCAATGTAACCGTCTTTGTCGTTGAGTTTTTTTACTCTGTGTTCAAAGGTCGAAACACGCTTACTGCTAATGCCAAACACATTAAAGAACTCAACTAAAAATGGTTTTGCGTCTGCTTCTTCGTTTGAAGTACCAGCCCATTCCTTTGAGAAATTTAATGCCCTGTCTTTTATTTCGTTCCAGCTTAATGCCATATTTTCCTTTTTTGTTTTACCCTGTTTTTTAAAGTTGGTTTTGTCATCTGTTACGCTTGCAACTATCTAAAAAATGTATTCAGCAAAAACAAATATAACCAAAATAGATGCAGAGTAAATCGAATAAATTTTAACCGGAATATATTCAGATAAACTAACATTCAATTTTCTTTTAACTACTACCGAAAGGTATATTTTCTCAAACAGGTAAGCGATGAAAGTGGCAAATGCAATTCCGGCAATTCCAAAGAACTGAACTAAAATAAAGCTCAAAACAACATTTATTGTCAATTCCAAAAGAGCTGCAACCATTATCGGTTTCGAAATTTGTAATCCGTTGAGCACAGTTTGCGGCAGTAGCAACCTGCTGATGATGATTAAAAGATAGATATTAAAAATGGTGGCGCTTTCGGCAAATTTCGGGTTGAAAATAACCGGAAAAACCGGATGGGCAATTAACAGGAGCAGGGCTGTCAGAGGAAATAAAAAGTGCATCAGCCGGGTAACACTTTCTTTCAACTTTTGCAGGTTTTGTTTTAGCTGTTCCCTTTTTGCAAAATCGGGCAACATTGCGTTGCTCAGCGCGTTTGCCAGCAGCATTGCCAGCGGCAGCTCGCGCGCGCCATAGCGAAATACGGCAAAAGTCTCCTCATCAAAATACGAGGTTACAATAAAACCATCGACAAATTGCGCCGAACCGCTTAAAAATGTGGCCAGTATTAGCGGGCCTCCGAATTTGAGATGTTCTTTTACAAACTCATTCGAATAATTGATTTCTCCACTTGAAATAAGTGTAATCAAAAGCCAGACATAACGCAACACCGAAGAAAGGACCAATCCCTGCAAAGCCAGTGTAATTCCGTAACCTAAAACGGCAGGCAAGGTAACAAGTACAAGTTGAACAGAAAATGAAACAATGCTGTAAATGACAATGGCGAAATTTTTCTTTTTAATTAAGTAGAAATATTCAATCAGGTTTGCCGGGACGCCAAAAACAATAAACGCGAGAAGCATCCCGATTTCGGGAATGCCCTTACCGTTTAACAGGAACTTTGAAAAAACAGGCTGTAAAAAAAACAGAAAAACCGCCGCAACTATGCTAAAAACCTGAAGTATTACAAATGAACTGAAAATGTGCGATTTTTTGTTCCTTTCATGTGCTGCCAAAGGTAAAAGCGCCTTTTGCAGACCGATTAGCCAAAAATAACTTACTGCTCCGGCAATAAAAACAAACGTTTCGTATTCGCCGATTTCGGTTTGTGTGATTGCAGTTTTGGTAAAAACTACACCAATTAAAATTAGTGTTGCGTACCTTACCAACTGGTAAAACTGAAATGCAGAGATTGAATTGAACTGTTTTTTCACTTTTGATTTTGCTGGGGATAAAATTAGAAAAATTAGGTAAGGTTTGGATGGCTTAAACAAAATTACCCAAAACAGGGGCAATTTCATTTTAAACGTTGTTCAAATTGAATCGGGCAAACTTTTTCTGATTTTTTTTCTTAAATTGAGCAACCTTTTACTTACTAATTTTGTTAAAAGTATGTTTTTTATAAACAGGCCTTTGTTTTATTACTAAACTGGACAGAATGAGAGAATATTTATCAGGGAAAACAAGTTTAAAAAAGTTATCGTTTTTTGTTTTCCTGTTTGCTGTAATTTCCTTTATTATTTTTCCGAAGAATTCATTTGCGGCACCCGATGAATCAGTCATTGCCTCCGGTCATTCAAAAGAAGAAATCAACCGTGGAAAACGAATTTTTATGGGATTTCTGCCATTCAACAAAAAATACGAATCGTGTGTTTCGTGCCACAACATTAAACAGGCCGATACTTTAAACTGGAATCCATCGGCAATGGATATTGCTTTGAAGTATGCCGGAAAAGATTTTACTTCTTTTCAACAGGTTGTTATGCAACCAGCGGGTATTAAAATGGAGGCATCGCATCAGAAATTCGATATACCTGAAGATGATTTAAAAGCGGTTAAAATATATCTAAACCATTTGGCACAAACAGGTACTTCGCCTGCAAAAACCAGCTATTATAAATTAATTATTTTTCTTTTCCTTGGGTTGCTCATAACCTGGGCGCTTCTCGACCTGATTGTTTTTCACAAAGTAAAACTCAAATTTATTCCGGTTGTCATTTTCATGTTAGCTTTTGGTTATCAATTGTTTATGTTGTATGAAGAGGCTGCTAATCTTGGCCGTAGCGAAGGCTACCAGCCCGATCAGCCTATAAAATTTTCGCACCAGGTACACGTGACAGAAAACCACATTGATTGCATGTATTGCCATCATACTGCTGCCGATTCCAAATCGGCAAATATTCCCTCCACAAGTTTGTGCATGAACTGCCACATTGTGGTACGTGAAGGGTCGCGTTCCGGCAGGTTCGAGATATCCAAGTTACTTCAGGCACACGAAGAAGGGCGCTCAGTTGAATGGATCCGGATTCATAAACTGCCTGATCATGTTTTCTTTTCACACGCCCAGCATGTGGGGGCTGGAAACCTTGATTGCATTCAATGTCACGGCAAAGTAGAAGAAATGCATGTTGTTCGGCAGGAAAAAGAACTTTCTATGGGCTGGTGTCTTGAATGTCACCGCGAAACAAAAGTTGATTTCATTGATAACGATTATTATTCTATTTATAAATCATTTCACGCAGACTTAAAAAATGGTTTGCGCGACTCAATCATGGCCGCCGACATTGGCGCCAACGATTGTGCAAAGTGTCACTATTAATTGTAAAAAGAGTTAATGTAATCATGGTTCAAAATATTACCTGATGAGTGAAGAAAAAAAATATTGGCATATTCTGGAAGAATTCGAGCCACAAAAAGATATTCGTTTGGCTAATAAACCCGAAGTGGTAATCAGTCCGACTTCGCGCCGTAATTTTCTGAAAGTTTTGGGACTTGGCACTGCATCGGCTGCGCTGATTGCTTCCTGTAAAAGGCCGGTTGAAAAGGCAATTCCCTATTTCATTAACCCCGAAGAAATTACTCCCGGAAAAGCAGCCTATTATGCTTCATCGTATTTCAACCAAAACGAATTTTGTAACGTGCTGGTGAAAGTGCGCGACAACCGCCCCATTAAACTGGAACCAAATCCAAAATCGATAGTTACGCCAAACGGAACCAGTGGCCGCGTTCAGGCATCGGTACTCGACGTGTACAATATCAACAGGTATAAAAACCCCACAATAAAAGGCGAAACTGTTTCCTGGGAAAAAGCAGATAGTGAAATTGTTGTGCATTTAAGGGAATTAGCTAATTCCGGTCGCCCAATTTTGCTGATTACACCTACTATAATCAGTCCTTCAACAAAAAAACTAATCGGCGAATTTGTTAAAACTTTTGGCGCTGAATGGCAGCAGTACGATGCTATCCCGATGGATGGATACCGCCAGGCCAATAAAAGTGTTTTTGGGGTGGATGAACTTCCTGAATATCATTTTGAAAAAGCAGATTGTATCGTTTCCGTTGGGTGCGATTTTCTGGGAACCTGGTTATCGCCCGTAGAATTTGCGGCACAGTATGCCAATCGACGTAACTTGCTAAAAGATAATCCCGGTTTAAACAGGCACTATCAAATTGAAGCAGGCATGTCGCTTACCGGTTCAAATTCCGATATACGTGTTCGCGCCGATCGTGCTGAATACGGCCAAATCCTAACTTATATGCACAACCAGTTGGCTGTTAAAAAGGGAATTGCCGTCATTGAGGCAACAATCCCTTCGCAGGAAGTAGCAAAATCGTTGGATAAAATACTCGAAGAACTATATGCCTGTCAGGGAAATTCACTGGTTGTTTGCGGAGATAATAATCCCGATTATCAGGCAATTGTGAATGGTATCAACCAGATGCTCGGCAATATTGGCCAAACAATTCGGTTCGAACGTACCTACAACCATTACCGGGGTACCGAAAAATGGAAGGAAACATTGCTAAATAATGCGCCCGGTGCAGTAATAGTTTGGGATGTAAACCCGGTTTATAACCACCCGGAATCGGAAAAAATAAAAGCTGCAATCGAAAAAGCGCCTTTGTCGGTTGCCATTAGCGCATTGCCCGACGAAACTTCGGAAATATGCAACTACGTGCTTCCCTCCCCCGGCTACTTAGAGTGCTGGGACGATGCAGAATATAAAAAGGGAGTTGTTTCTGTATTGCAACCCACGCTTCATAAATTGTTTGATCCGCGCCAGGCACAGGAAACCCTTTTGGCATGGATGGGAAATGAAACCAGTTGGCTGGAAACCATCAAGAACAATTGGGTTCTGACCTATTTTCCACTTCAAAAAATAAATGCCAATACCGACCGGTTTTGGGTAGATGTATTACGCAACGGCGAAATGGTTTATGACGTGGATAAGACGTCGGTCGCTTTTTCTAATGGGAGTGTTGAGGATTCGCTCAGGAAAGTAGCATCAGAAAAACCTGTGGACGGATTTACTATTGAATTGGTTGAAAATATAAATATCGGAACAGGTCATGGGCCGCTTAACCCATGGCTTCAGGAATGTCCAGACCCGGTAACACGAATTGCATGGGATAATTATGCATCAATTGCCCCATCGGTGGCCCGCCAATTGCAAATAAAAAACGGGGATGTGATAAAAATTGGAAACCTGACTATTCCTGCCTTTGTTCAGCCAGGCCAGGCCGACAAAACCATAAGTATTGCTTTGGGTTACGGCCGGATAATTGGAATTCCTGAAGGATTAGTTACAGGGGTCAATGTTTTTCAACTTGCAACGGTTGAAAACGGAATTCGCCTGTTTAACATTCAGCGTAATGTTGTTGAGAAAACCGGACAGTTTGAAAAGCTTGCGCTGGTTCAGGGCCATCAATCGATGGAAGGCCGCCCCATAGTGCGGGAGGCAACCCTTGGTGAATGGAAGAAAAACCCGGCTGCCGGTAACGAATTACATGAGGAGATAGAACATCACCACACTACACTGTACCCACCAATTGAATATAAAGGCCATAAGTGGGGAATGGTTATCGACCTGAATACTTGTACCGGATGCACCGCTTGTGTGTTGGCATGCAATACAGAAAACAATATTCCTGTGGTTGGAAAAATTGAAGTTACAAGGTTACACGAAATGCAGTGGATCCGGATTGACCGTTACTATAACGGAGATGAAGAAAACCCTGAAGTAGTGAGACAGCCGGTTATGTGCCAGCATTGCGACAATGCCCCGTGCGAGAATGTGTGTCCGGTGGTTGCTACAACTCATTCAAGCGAAGGATTGAACCAAATGGCATACAACAGGTGCATTGGTACACGGTACTGCAGCAATAACTGTCCATATAAAGTACGCCGGTTCAACTGGATGGATTACACTGGCGCCGATGCCATTCCGAATAACAGGTTCGACCCGGCAAATATGACGGTTGACCTGGCCCGTATGCGCCATAACCCCGATGTTACTGTCAGGGCAAAAGGGGTAATAGAAAAATGTTCTTTCTGTGTTCAGCGGATACAGGAAAAGAAACTCACGGCAAAAAACGAAGGCCGTACATTGCATGACGGTGAATTACAGTCGGCTTGCCAGCAGGCATGTCCTTCAAATGCGATAGTCTTTGGCGATTTGAACGATCCCTGCAGCAAAGTATCGAAGTTCATGAAAGATCCAAGAAACTATCACTTGTTGGAGGAATTACATACCCTGCCCAGTGTTGGATATTTGACAAAAATTAGAAATAAAAGCTAAAACTAACCAAAAGATGATGCAAGTATCACCGGTAAGAGAACCATTAATTAACGGCGAAAAAAGCTACCATGACATTACCAATGATATAATGGCGCCTATTCATGCCAAACCGGGAAAAGTTTGGTATATGGGATTGACTGTTTCCGTTATTGTAATGCTTGTAGGGTTTGCAATGATGGGCTACACTTTATGGTTCGGAATTGGAACCTGGGGACTCAACCGTACCATCGGCTGGGCTGTTGATATCACTAATCTTGTATGGTGGATAGGTATTGGCCATGCCGGAACGTTTATTTCAGCCATTTTGCTGTTGTTCCGCCAGAAATGGCGTACCAGCATTAACCGTTCTGCCGAAGCCATGACCATTTTTGCTGTGATGTGTGCCGGGATATTTCCGCTGATTCATATGGGGCGTTTGCCATTGGGATTTTTCATCTTTCCATACCCAAATTCACGGGAATTATGGGTGAACTTCCATTCCCCGCTGTTATGGGACGTGTTTGCCATCAGTACCTATCTCCTTGTTTCATTGCTTTTCTGGTATATGGGGCTTATCCCCGATTTAGGTACAATCCGCGATCGAATGAAAACATTATGGAAGAAAAAGGTGTATAATTTTTTAAGTTTTGGATGGAAAGGATCTGCCCGTCACTGGCATCGACATGAATCAATGAGCTTAATTCTGGCTGGTTTGGCCGCTCCGTTGGTGCTTTCGGTGCATACAATTGTTAGTTTCGACTTCGCTACATCGGTCATTCCGGGATGGCACACTACCATTTTTCCGCCTTATTTTGTTTCGGGCGCTGTATTTTCAGGTTTTGCAATGGTGCTTACCCTGATGATCGTTACCCGGAAAGCGCTCAATTTACAAGAATACATTACAGTAGGTCACGTGGAATCGATGAACAAAGTCATCATAGCCACCGGCTCCATTGTTGGAATTGCCTATATCACTGAACTTTTTATGGCCTGGTACAGTGGAGTGGAATACGAACGTTATGCCTTTTTGAACAGGGCGCTCGGTCCATATGCATGGGCATACTGGATAATGATGACTTGCAACGTAATTTCACCTCAATTACTTTGGATTAAAAAATTACGCAGAAATCTGGTCTTTACCTTTATTCTTTCAATCTTTGTCAATATCGGAATGTGGTTTGAGCGGTTTGTGATTGTGGTAACTTCGCTTCATCGCGATTATTTGCCTTCAAGTTGGGCGATGTATAAGCCAACATGGATTGAGATAGCCATTTTTATGGGGACTTTAGGTTTATTCTTTACGCTTTTCTTTATTTTTATCAGGGTATTTCCTGTGATTGCCATGGCGGAAATTAAATCGGTAGCCCGCTCTTCTGCCAGGAAATTTTTAGCGAAACCAGTTATAAATCAAACACCGGAAAAACATTAGTTATGGGAACAATAGTTTACGGACACTTTACCGACGAACTTGATTTGTTAAGGGCGGTTGAAGAACTGCAGGACAAAGGTATTTGCATTGCGGATGTGCGGACACCTTTTCCAGTGCACGAATTGGATGTCATTTTAAAATTCCGTCGCTCCAATTTGCCAAAAGTAGCGTTTATTGGCGGACTTATAGGGGGATCGTTGGGTTTGTTTTTTCAGATTTGGGTATTCACCAAAGCGTGGCCACTTAATATTGGTGGCAAACCACATTTATCGATACCATCTTTTATCCCGATAACGTTTGAAATGACCGTACTTTTCGCTGCCTTTGCGATGGGCATTGTATTTCTTTTACGCTCAAAACTGGGGCCCGGATCTATACCTGATATTCTTGACGAGGGGGTAACCGACGATCATTTTCAAATTATCCTTTCAGAGAAAAACAATAAAATTTCTGAAACCGAATTAGCCGAAGCCCTTGTCGCAACCGGTGCGCTTGATGTTAAACAAGTAAATGCTGAAAAATGAAGAACAAACAAAATATACCGGATGCTGTTCCTTTCAAATTTGGGAAAAAACTAAAAATGTGGCTCGGAATTGCTGCAGGTTTTGGTTTAGTGGCATTGCTCTGGGCAATTTTTATCCAACAGGTCCCATCCTCGCGAATTTGGGCTAATATGTGGCTTAACGCATTGATGTTCCTTTTTTTGGGTTTGGGCGCCCTGTTTTTCTGGACAGTTAATACTCTTGGTGAATCGACATGGCAAATCAACATTCAAAGGATACTGGAATCCATGGGATTGACTATCCCCTTTGCAATTATCATGTTCATCATCGCTTTCCCGGGAATGAAAGATCTTTTTGAATGGACACACACCGAACACCTCGATAAGGTTTTGCTGAAAAAAACGGCATATCTCAATATAACGTTCTGGATGGTTAGGCTAGTCGTATATTTTGCATTCTGGAGTTTTTTCGCAATTTACATGCGCAAAATTTCAGTAAAAAACGATTTTGAACCCCACGAAAATTACCTCAAACGGTTACGAAATACCTCGGGCTGGTTTATGGTGTTTTTTGCAATCAGTAGTTCCATGGCTGCATGGGACTGGCTCATGTCAATCGATGCTCACTGGTTCAGCACGCTTTACGGGTGGTATATTTTTTCCGGAATGTTTGTAGCTGCTTTGGCAGTTATCATAATTATTACTGTCGCTTTCAAACAGTTTAACATTTTGCCTAACGTAAACGAAGAACATTTGCACGATTTGGGGAAATACCTTTTTGGGTTCAGCATATTTTGGGCTTATTTATGGGTCTGCCAGTTTTTGCTCATTTGGTACGGCAATATTCCCGAAGAAACCTTTTATTATGTAGAACGGATCAACAATTTTAAAACCTTGTTTTACCTCAACCTTGGAGTGAATTTTCTTTTTCCCTTTCTTGCGCTGATGGTTAGAAATTCGAAAAGGCAACCTTTGTACCTGGCTTTTGTGGCCTTGGTTGTATTGCTTGGTCATTACCTCGATCTTTACATAGCAATAATGCCGGGCGCTGTGGGGCATGAAAGTGCTTCAATTGGTATCCTTGAAATTGGATTGCCATTCTTTTACCTGGCTGTTTTTCTTGCCTTGGTTTTTATTTCGTTTGAAAATGCAAAACCTGTACCCGAAAATCATCCTTATTTTATTGAAAGTTCAAACTATGAAAATTTATAATCGAAAATATAGCATTGCATTTTTTGTTGCCGTTGTAATTTTTGCTTCCTGCGATAACAACCGGAACGAACCCGGCTGGAGTTATTTTAATGATATGGAAAAATCGCAGGCTTACGAAACCTGGAGTGAGAATCCATATATGCCAGATGGGAAAACTATGGCAGGACCGGTTGAAGGAACAGTGGCCACCCACGAACATGCTTTCAATTTTGTTAAAACCCCGGAAGACGAACTAAAGGCTGCATCGCTGGAAAACCCTTTTTCAAAAGACTTCGATGCCGAACGGGCCAAAATAGTATATGTTCGCTTTTGCCTGATGTGCCATGGAGAAAATGGTGACGGCAAGGGCTTTCTTTTTACAAGCAAAAAATATCCATTGCCACCGGGCAATTACATGGCTGAACGTGCCATGACAAAAACCGATGGACAGCTTTTTCATAACATACGTGCCGGTTTTGGTGTAATGGGGGCACATGGTCCGCAGATTTCAGTGGACGATACCTGGCAATTGGTTAATTACATCAGGCACTTACAGGCCAAAGGAACCGAGTAGTTTATGCTTTTAACTCAATTCTCCCCCAATGGCCCCAAATCGGTATTTTTGAACAGGTTTTTTGGTTCATAACCATTCCGGCTACCGTAATTTTCCTGATTCTGCTGGCGCTAACCATTTTTGGTGGCGAAACCGATGCCGGTGCTGATGTAAATACAGATGTTGACGGAAACATTGCCGATGGCGATTCAATTCCTTTTCAGTTTTTATCGCTAAAAAATATTGTTGCATTTTTTGCCGTTTTCGGTTGGTCGGGCATTGGTTTTATAAATGCCGGGCTTGCATCGTGGCTGGTAATCATGCTGGCTTTTGTTTGCGGTTTTTTAATGATGGTACTAATGGCTACGCTGTTTTATCTGATGTCGAAACTGGCAGAAAGCGGTACATTGAAAATGAAAAACGCGATAGGGAAACTGGGCGAAGTTTACCTCGTTATTCCGGCCAGTCGGGGTGGAATGGGGAAAGTCCAGCTTAATGTTCAAGGCTCTTTAAGAACACTCGATGCACTTACCGATGATTTGGAAAAAATACCCACATCCTCAATCATTCAGGTTCTCGATGTAATTGACGATCAGATTCTTCTGGTGAAGAAACAAGGCAAATAAAAACCAGTTAATAACTACTTTAAACCAATTTTTATGAATAATTATTTTGTAATTCTGATAAGCTTAGCTTCACTTTTTGTATTTATCATTATCGTGGCAATGATGAAGCGGTACAAACGATGCCCATCGGATCGGATACTTGTGGTTTATGGAAAAATAGGGAAAGGCGCCGATAGTGAAACACGCTCTGCCAAATGTATCCATGGTGGTGCGGCTTTTATATGGCCAATCATTCACGCGTACTCTTTTTTGGATTTAACACCGCTTTCAATCGAAATTAATTTAACCAGCGCTTTGAGCAAGCAAAACATCAGGGTCGATGTTCCATCAAGGTTTACTGTTGGTATTTCAACCGAGCCAATCATTATGAACAATGCGGCCGAAAGACTTTTGGGCCTCCCGCAGGATGCAATCAGCAACCTGGCGAAAGACATTATTTTCGGGCAGTTGCGTTTGGTTGTTGCTACCATGGAAATCGAAGAAATCAACAGCAACCGCGACCTGTTTCTGGCCGCAGTTTCGTCGAATGTGGAAGCCGAGTTGAAAAAAATCGGGTTAAAACTGATAAACGTAAACGTAACCGACATTAACGACGAATCGGGCTATATTGAGGCTTTGGGAAAAGAAGCTGCTGCAAAAGCGATAAACGACGCTAAAAAAAGTGTGGCCGAGAAAAACCGTGACGGTGAAATAGGTCAGGCTTTGGCTCACCGCGAACAGCGCGTTCAGGTTGCCAGCGCCGATGCAACCGCCGTAGAGGGAGAAAACGTTGCCAAAGTAACCATTGCCAATTCTGATGCCGACCGCCGTGAACGGGAAGCCGAAGCAAACCGGCGTGCCGTGGCTGCCGAAAAAGTTACCGAAGCCCGTGCTTTGGAAGAAGCCTACGCAGCTCAAAAACTTGCCGAACAGGTAAGGGCGCAGCGTGATAAAGCTACTCAAACTGCCAACATTGTAATTCCGGCTGAAATCGATAAACAGAAAGTTGAAATTGATGCCGAAGCTATTGCCGAACAAACCCGCAGAATTGCCAAAGGTGAAGCCGATGCCATATTTATGAAAATGGAAGCCGAAGGAAAAGGTATTTACGAGATTTTGAGCAAGCAAGCCGAGGGTTTCGACCAGTTGGTGAAAGCTGCCGGAAACGATGCACAAAAAGCTGTTTTAATGATGATTGCCGATAAATTGCCTGAACTTGTGAAAACGCAGGTGGAAGCCATTAAAAATATTAAAATCGATAAAGTTACGGTTTGGGAAACCGGAAACGGTAAAGACGGAAAAACTTCAACCGCCAATTTCATGCAGGGACTGTTTGGATCAATTCCTCCACTCGAAGATGTATTTAAATCGTCCGGAATGGAATTGCCCAATTACCTGAAAGGGCAAATTAAGGATGACGAATCAAAAAAAACCACACCCGATAAACCGGATAATATTTAAAAATTTTT
>CAMTWS010000065.1:0-7191 GCA_947085485.1 uncultured Prolixibacteraceae bacterium | reverse complement strand
GAGAAATAGTGTCAAGGGGTGCATGTCAGTTTTATACCAAAAAGCGAAGCGTATAAACAATCAATAAAACTGAACGCATCCGAAGGAAACTTTTCAAAAAAATGCCATCAGGAGTTTTTGAAAAGTTCCCCTTTACATTTTTCGACGTGCCCATAACTTTGCTTGCGGAACGAAGTGACGGTATGCCACAGTCGAAGTAAGTACATGAGGCCATGAAATGCGGGCGCTCATGCCCACGGCTTCTTAAAAGGATTTTTATGCGGCGTTTCGGTTTCGACGCAATAAAAATCCTTTTCCGGGGGCAGGAGCTTCTGGGAGGGAATAAATTCAGCACGCCTTCACGGGTGAGGCGAACAATTCATTCGGCCGGTTCCTACGGCCGAATACCTTATGAATTTATGTATTTCAATGGGCGAATACCATAAAATTCTTTATTTAAAACCAGTCCACAGGACTGAAAATATTACACAGTTGGCTTCCCGACTATCGGGAGCGATATTGAGCAAAGGGAAAATCCTTTCGGTTCTTACGAAAGATTTGGAATGGCGGAACGGTTCCGCTTCCTGCGGAAATAGCCCAAATTATTCTTAAACAAATTCTGAACGACTTGAACGACTTGAACGATTTAAACAATTTGAACAGGAATAAAAAGCTATTTAGATATTAGAAGAATATTAATAAACGTATTCGCATGGGATTTCAGGCCGCGAAGCGGGCTGAAATGTCGTTTGGTTTTCCTGACCGGGAGGCCGTAGGCCGAGCGGTGATACGTTGGGTTGGCACTAAGTGAAACTTAACGCCAATTGATTGTCAGAATGGATTTGCCACAGCCGGTTGATTGAGGATAACCTGAGCAGGTAATTAATCTGAGGCACTGTAAGAGAATCAATATCGAATTACTTCGATATTGATGGGAATTTAGAAACGAGCATTTTCACCAGCAGCCGGTTAGGTTCGAATTCGGTAGTAGCGGCAGAGCCAAGGCACCAGGCACTGGTGACATTGGCCTTGTTTAATTCGAGGAATCTCTTTAGAGATTTGAGAGTTTGGCCGGTGGTATAAACATCATCCACGATGATGTAATTACCAGGTTTAACCAGTCCTGAAAAGAATGGTTTGTAGTACAGCCTTTCGACCATGGCGGAGCCGTGGGAAGCAGGCTGGAGATAAACCGAATCGCAAAGTATGAGGTTTGAATGTGACACCATGAATTGAGCAATCGCCAAAGGCAATTGATTACCTGTTGGTTTCATCACAGGTAGGACAAAACCCTTTAGGTTTTGGAATACGGATGAGTCTGGAATTGTTTGGTTTACCAAACATTGAGCGGCGGCGATATCGCCTGTTTTTGCCATGTGATAAGCCCAGTGGTTTTTCATTTTAACCACTGTTGAGATGCGACGGATGTGTTCGATTTTCATGGTTCAGTAGTTGATTACCCGAAGTTTGAGATTCATCCGTTTTGCTGTTTCGATCATGTGTTTTGTCCCGGCAGATTTGCCATCCCAGAAAACCACACAGGCATCAGCATATCTTGCCATTTCGACATTTCTTCTGAATCCCGAAGCGTTTCCGAATTTCTTCCATTGAGCCGGGAATTCAGAAACCCTGAGCTTGTTTTGTTCTGCATACTTTACCGCCAGGGAATCAGCGCCGTTAGCCATCCCTGAGAAGATCACAACGTCTGCCCTTTTCGAAAACAGTTTGTCGAGTTTTTCAGAAAGCAGGTCATAATTTTTAAAGTCTCGACCACCTGCGACAATCACTTTTAGCATATTTATTTGCTCCTGCCCACGGAGACTTTTTGTAGCATCTGGCACGCTTGATTATGACAGGAATTCTTCGAAGCCGGGCGGATTAGGGACAGGGCGGAACTCCCGGAGAAATCACTTTAGTGAGTTCGATATACCCTGTCCTGTTCCGGGCGGCGCATACCTTTGTCATTAATCAAGCGTGTAGAGTAGATCTTACTTGTAAGAACTACACTGAATATGGCACAGGAAAAAAGAGTGCACAAAGTGCATTCTTTTTGACATCACAGTGAAACGACAAAAAAAAGGACGAAGCTTTTTTTATATTAACCCTTCATCAGCCATGGAATAATATCCTTCGAAGGATATTATTATATGGTCCATCAGGGTGATGTCGATAATAACACCGGCTTCTTTTATTTTTCTGGTAAGCTTTATGTCAGCATCGCTGGCAGAAAGCTGACCAGACGGATGGTTGTGCAGGTTATGGAAAGCTTTGCATAAACCACATTATGTGAAGAAAATATTTATGCAAAGTAATTTAGCTAATAGTTTCTTTTTGAGTTATTTAAAGGAACTTTACTTTGCATAACGATTTTCCAGATTAAGACAAAATAGCTTAGCAGAATTATTCATCAAATAATTTACATGACTTCCAATTAATTTCCGGAAATTATACTTCAATAAACGGATTTATTCACATTCTAAATTAATTGGTATTATGGACAAACAAATCAAAGATTTTAATGAGTTGATTTTTAATGCTGCTGATTATCTTGAATCTCAGCTTCATTATTCTTTAAAAGCAGCTGGTAATTACAGGAGATGTTGGAAGAATCTTAGAGACATTATGGCTTTAAAAGGGATTAAATGTTATAACCAAGATGTAGGGAAACAAATCCTATTTCATAGGTTTAACAATCGCAAAACAGGGGAACTTTCGACTAATGAAAAACTTTATTTCAATAGTATAAAGATGTTGACAGATTTTCAGGAAACAGGACAAATTAAGGTGCCTTCCCTTCCCACAAAAGAGTGGATTAGTTTTAATGGCCCGATTGGTGAGATAATTACGGACTTTCTAAATAAGAAAATAGAAAGAAGATTATCGAAATGCAGTTTTCACAGCTATCATCGCAACCTTTCTCAATTTCTGAACTATTGTAACCAACAAAGTATCCGTTCCATTAAGGATATAGATTTGACGGTTATTCTTCACTTTTTAAATGAACTATCTGTCAGAAAAGAAGCCAATACAACGTTAATGATATCTGTAATTAGTACACTTCGTGGGTTTATAAAATTTGCATTTGAGCAAAAACTTTTAGTTATCGACTATTCCAATAAGATTCCCAGGTACAAGTCTGTTATCCAACCCAAACTGCCTTCAATTTATTTAAAAGAAGATATAGAAAAGCTTATTTCATCAGTCGATCGGAGTAATCCTATGGGAAAAAGGAATTATGTCATTGTACTACTTGCAGCAAGATTAGGCCTCAGGGCCTCGGACATATCTAATTTGAAGTTTGATAATCTGTATTGGAATAACAGCACTATTAAAATAGAACAATTTAAAACGGGGAAAGAATTAATTCTTCCGATGTTGCCAGATATTGGTAATGCAATTATTGATTATTTGAGATATGGTCGAATCACATCTGAGGAACCTTATGTGCTATTAACGGCAAGGCCACCATGCGGACGTTTTACAACAAGTAATGTAGTAACTCATGTTGTCCAAAGGGCATTTAAAAAAGCAGGAATTGACATCACCGGTAAAAGATCTGGGTCACATTCCTTAAGGCATAGTCTGGTATTTAGGTTGTTAGAAAGAAATACCGTTTTGCCGGTAATCTCAGAAGTACTTGGACATGAAAATACGGAATCCACCAGATATTATCTCAGGATTGATCTCAAATCAATGAAGCAATGTATGCTTGATGTCCCCCCTGTTCTAAATGATTTTTACATGCAAAAAGGAGGAGCTTTTTATTATGGATAAGAGTTATAACAGCATATACGGTTCGTATATAAAGCAATATATTGAGATGAAAAGATCACTTGGCTTTAAGTATTCGAATGGTGCTTTCATCTTGCACCAGTTGGATCTCTTTGCAGAACAAAAAGAGGAGACATCTATAGGCATCAACAAAGAATTTGCAACAAGTTGGGGCAAAAAGAGACTTCATGAATCCGATATTTACCGATATGGCAGAATAAGAATCCTTGCACAATTTTCTTCCTACCTAAATGATATAGGAATCCAATCTTATATACCGAAACTGCCGCATCACCCAAAAAGTACTTTTATTCCGTACATTTTTTCACGTAATGAGATTGATGCAATTTTTAAAGCATGTGATGATTTAAGGTTAGAAATTGTAAATCTTACCACTAATATATTTTGTATGCCAACTTTACTTAGGCTCCTCTATGCAACTGGAATACGCATAGGTGAAGCATTAGCTTTAAAAGATGAAGACATTAATCTAAATGAAAATTATTTGTGCATAAAAGATAGTAAAAACGGAAAAGAACGGATAATACCCATTTCGGGGTCATTGGTATCTGTTTGTAAAGATTATTTAAGATATCGTAATCAACTTCCCCTGGGTGAAATAAAATCTGGTTACTTCTTTATCAAACTTGATGGAAATAAATGTGGTCATGGTATAAGAACCTGGTTTAAAAAATGTGTGGAAAAAGCCAATTTACCCAGTACAGGTCGTAATCAGAACAAACGTATTCATGACCTAAGGCACACATTTGCTGTTACATCACTTGCTAACATGGCTGATGCGGGAATTGATCTTTATGTTTCGCTACCGATACTCTCCATTTATTTGGGACATCAATCCTTGGAAGCTACAAATCATTATGTCCGGTTAACTACAATTATGTATCCGGATTTAATTAAAGATGTAGATATGGTATGTTTAGATGTATTCCCTAAAACTAAAAACTATGAAACCGACTGATTTTTCAAAGTATATATCCGATTTTCTTGCAAGATATCTGGTAGATGAAAAAGGGGCAAGTTCCAATACAATTCATGCTTACCGGGATACTTTTGTTTTGCTCTTAAATTTTATCCAAGACAATAAACATATAAAAATTGAAAAATTGACACTTGAGAAAATTACGAAAAAAACAATTATCGAATTTCTTGACTGGATTCAAAAAGAGAGAAAATGCGGTAATTCTACACGGAATGCCCGTTTGGCAGCAATTCATTCTTTTTATAAGTATTTACAGTATGAAAGGTTGGATTATTTGCATGAATGCCAAAAGATTCTATCTATCAAATTTAAGAAAACCAAAAAGGAGAGTATTAACTATCTGACAATCGATGGAATAAAATTGCTTTTACGGCAACCCGATACATCGAGTTTGAAAGGGAAACGCAACCTTGCACTTCTTTCCCTTATGTATGATTCTGGAGCAAGGGTTCAGGAGATAATTGATCTAACTCCTTCGATGTTACTTCTTAATGAACCCGCTACAATTAAGATTATTGGCAAAGGTAATAAGGCACGGCTTGTTCCTATGTTGAATGCACAAACTGAAATCCTTAAAAACTATATTAAGGAGTATAGATTAAATGAACCGTACATGAATATGCATCCTCTTTTCTTTAATAGCAGAAAGGAAAAACTTACACGTGCTGGCGTAAATTATATTGTTCAAAAATATGTTGAAATGGCAATAAAAGAGAATGAACTGCTTATTCCCGAAAAAATCAGTTGCCATTCATTCAGGCATTCAAAAGCTATGCATTTACTTCAAGCTGGAGTAAATTTGGTTTACATCCGTGATATATTAGGTCATGTATCCATTAAAACGACAGAGATTTATGCCAGAGCTGATTCCAAACAAAAACGTGAAGCATTAGAGAAAGCATACGTTAATGTTAATCCAGACGAAGAACCAATTTGGACAAAAGACGCGAACTTAATTACCTGGCTGAAAAGTTTCTAATATTATTATGCAAAGTAATTTATTTGTATATTGTTGATTCACTCATAGATATCAAATTTTACTTTGCATAATTATTCTCTTCACATAATGCAGGGCAATGATCGAGCTTGAATTAGCTTTAAGAGCGGCCTGGAATATCATTTTAATATCAGCCAGAGTACCATGTATTCCGCCATTTGAAATCCAGCGTAGGCCGAGAGCGCGGTTTGCGCGTGACAGGAGCAGAATCGCAAACGATTCGCGATAGTCAATATCTTTCCAGAGGGGCAATACATGTTTGTAAACTTCGCTGGATGTTAAAATCCGAACCTGTTCGGATGGTTTGATTTTGTGAGAGTAGGAGATTTGGACTTCAGCTATTAAGGTGGAGAAGTCATCTTGATCGAATATTTTTTTCATGGAGTTTTGCCCTTGCCCTGGGGACTTGTCTTGGTATCTGGCACACCGGTTAAATATGGCACCAGAACATGAGCCGCAGCGGATTAAGGCAAGGACGCGGCCACCAACGAGAACATTCAATGGCGTTCCTTGAATGTTCCGGTGGGCGAAATAACTTCGCCGGATTTAACAGGAGTGTGGAACTTGTAAGGGGAGAAAGCTACCATTTTCCCGGTATCGGAAAAATGGTAGATTAATAGAATTACCTTTAGAATGGTAAATCGTCAGCTGTTCCTTCAAGAGAAGCGTTGATTTCCACGTTTACCGGTGCGGGTTCCAGGAATCCGCCCCAAACGACCATATTGCCCAATATGGGAGTTTCCCTTTTCTGTTCATCGGTCATTGCTTCGAACACCTCTTTAGGAAAGTTCTGTTTAACCAGGTGGGTATCTTTACGGTCGGCTTTCTTTTCCTTTAGTTCAAATCCCACCATATCGAGATAAATCCCTTTTTCGCCTTTGACCAGATGGTTCTGGTCAATGGGAATGATTAAACACTCGACATCACCATTGATGCCTTTCATAACGCGCACGGCGCTTTTAAGCTGCCGAAAATTGATTTTAATTGAAATGTTACTCATAGTCAACTTTTTAAATTGTTATTAATTGATTATTGTTCCCATAGCCTTTTGCCAGGGAAATAGATTTTCTTTTTATCATCCGGTAGATTCATACCATATCCAGATACTTCCTGAATTAATTCAGGAGAAAGGATGAAGCCAGGCTGAAGATAACCATAACCCGGACAGGGTTTGGTTATCATATACGATGCTCTAACCCAGCCCATTTCGTTTGATTGCCACAATGCAGCAATTTCAACAATTTTGTTTTCCTGGTAGGTGATATGTACCTCAATAATTTTGTAACTCATAATTTTAATTCTTAATGTTGAGTCTGCTCCGAAAAGTCCTTTGACCCCCTAACCCCCAAAGGGGGGACTTCCTAATTCAATGATTTTCAGATGTTCCCCTTTGGGGTTAGGGGTCAAACAGATGAAAATTATTGAATTTCCGACTTTTCGGAGT
>CAMTWS010000064.1:0-16850 GCA_947085485.1 uncultured Prolixibacteraceae bacterium | reverse complement strand
TACACGACGCTCTTCCGATCTGTGATCTTTCACGGTTAACATTTGTCGTTGAAGCGCTTCGCGTCCTTCATAATTATCGTAAAAGTTTTCAGGAAGGGGAAATTCCTTGTCTTCAAACAATTCCAGATTTTTTATCGCGGGCATCCAATTCCGGTGTGGAGCTTTATGGTGCATCATTAAAAAGAATGGTTTGTCTTTCTTTCTGTTCTTTAACCAGTTAACGGACAGATCGGTAATGATTTCGGTTACATACCCTTTATAAACCGTATCTTTTCCGTTTTTGATAAACGCAGGATTGTGATAATTCCCTTGCCCGGGTAAAACATTCCAGTAATCGAACCCGATTGGAGCACTTTTTAAATGCCATTTTCCGATCATGGCAGTTTGATAACCATTCTTATTAAGAATATTTGACACTGTTTGCTGGCTTCCATCGAAAACCTCGCTGTTTCCTAATACCCCGTTCAGGTGAGAAAATTTTCCGGTAAGAATTACAGCCCGGCTGGGTGCACAAATTGAATTGGTAACAAAAGCCTTGTTATAAATAATCCCCTGTTGCGCAATTTTATCGATATTGGGCGTGTTTATCAGCTTATCGTTATAGGCACTGATTGCCTGAAAAGCATGATCGTCGGACATGATAAACAGGATATTGGGTTGCTGCGTTTCCTGCAATTTTGGAGAACAGCTTAACAGCCCGGCGACTGCTGCTAAAAAGGTAATGGATTTGATAAAATTTATATTCACAATGGTATTTTTTTAATTTAGATTTCAACTTTATGAGGAAACGAAGATTTTAAAAGAGTTTATTTTGCAATTTCCCTCGGTTCTCTTCTGTTTTTGCCCTTATTTCCCTAATCCCATTCGGTTTAATTCTTCCTGATACCAGCCATAATCAGTTCCCCAGTTTTTATTTGGCCGATCTCCCATTTGTAGTTTTAAGGTTCCCCCGTTCATTATTTCGTTGTGCTTCAACCACGGACGATCAATTGATTGTCCGTTTAGCTTGGCACTTTGAATGTATTTATTTTGTTTTGAATTATTTTTTGCTTCTACGGTAAAACTTTTTCCATCAGGAAGGTCAATTTTCACTTTCTCAAAAAGTGGGCTGCCAATAGCATACATTCCACTTCCCGGTGTTACGGAATAAAATCCCATGGCTGACAACACATACCAGGCGCACATTGCACCACCATCTTCATCGCCGGATAATCCCAGCGGAGCATCGTCGAACCAGATGTCGAGTACCTGCCGGATGCGACGCTGTGCTTTCCATGGTTCTCCGGCATAGTTATACAAATAAGGAACATGAAAAGCCGGTTCATTGCCAGCCGGGAACATCCCGTGCAAACCGCTTGCATCGGGGAATTGACCCATAAATTGCCATTTTGATACCTTGGTAGGCTGATTAAACAACCTGTCCAACCTGCTGACAAACTTCTTTTCGCCTCCCATTAAACCAATCAATCCATCAACATCATGCAAAACGCTGAAATTCCAAATCCACGCGTTATTTTCGGCAAAATACATGCGGCTTCCGATACCACCTGACATTTGCGGATCGAAATTGGGAACCCAGCTGCCATCGGCTTTTTTGGGGCTCATAAATCCGGTTTCGGCATTATAGACATTGCGATAGTTTTGCGAACGCTTCATAAAATAATTGTAATCGTCAGTTTTATTCAGCGCTTTGGCCAGTTGTGCGAGGCACCAGTCGTCGTAACTGTGTTCCAGTGTTAATGCCACGGCCTGACGTTTTTCAAAACCATGAACAATGGAAACCGGTTCGGGCTCGTTTTCCTCAAGCGCCGGGTACCAACCATTTTCATGATAAAATGAGTCAAGACTACACATTGGTCCGGTACGCCACGGGAGCATTGTTCCTTGCGTTGCATTCTTTTTCAATCCCTCATAAGCTTTTTCAACATCAAAATCATGAACTCCTTTTTGGTATGTATCCCAAACAAGTGCAGCAGAATGAAATCCAATCATAGCAGGAAAATCACCATAAAACTGCGGAAATGTGGGCATCCATCCATCCTGTTCATACATTTTAACATACGATTGTACCATATCAGCTTCTTTTTCTGGATCCAAAATCAATCCCAGCGGATGCGAGCTTCTAAACGTATCCCAAAGCCAATCATCAACAAAGAAGGGGCGTCCCTCCGTTTTATGAATTTTTCTGTCGTAGCCGCTAAAATACTGTCCATCTTCAGCAATGTTTATCATTCGTTCCAATGTGCGGTAAAAACTGGTATAGAAAATCCGTTTTTGCCTTTCAGTGCCGCCCTTAATTTGTATCCTGCTTAACGCTTTTTTCCAAATTTGATAGCTTTCCTCCTTTATTTGTTCGAATGACTTTTCGTTTGTTTCTGAAGTAAGGTTTTTCTGCGCTTGCTCTGCACTGATAAATGAAATCCCGATTCTCAACTCAACCGGTGAGCTTAATTTTTCAAAACTTCCGAATGCAGATATTCCCCGTCCTGAAAGGCTGGACTGCCCCGGAATGATTTCATCATCTTTAATACTACCAAATTTTGCGAATGGCTGATTCAATGTTATATAAAAATACTGTCGGGTATTTTCAAACTCTTCCCATCCGCTAACTGAATTGCCGTTTATTTCGATGTTTCCATTGCCACGGACACGGAAAACGATATGGTTGGAGTCCTTCACAGAGAAATTAAACCGGTATAAAGCAGCTCTTTCCGTTGTTGTCCATTCGGCAATAATCCCCGATTCCTCCAAAATAACTTTATGATACCATGGGTGTAGCTCTTCCATATCATGGTCATAAAAAGCTGCGGCTTTATTTCTGTTTGTTTCAATTTCTCCATGCATAGGCATCAATTCTGAAACATGCCCCATACGGTAAGCGGGCATATTAAGGGCAAATCCGTAAATATTATCCGATAAAAAACGGTCGCTAAGCCCTGGTTCTGTAACCGGAAATATACGAACCATGCTGTTGGGACGATGGACTGTTGGATTTTTTGTTGTTAACAGCGGTGCCACTCCTCCAATGTTCGGATCAACATAAACAGTAGGATCGTTTTTGGAACACGCAGACACCAGTAATACAATTATCACTAAAACAGCAAATCGGTTCATTAAAAAAGCAAGGTTAATCTTCTTCATAACATCGGGATATTAGTTTCGCAATATTTATTTATGAGTCAATCCCCCATAGTTTATTTGGTTCAGGTCCCAACTCTATTTCCAGCTTTCCTCCTTTAAAAAAGATTGAAACCGGAAATTTAAAACTATTCCATTCAGCACCATTTAGCCAGGTCTTTTGAATATAAATGTCACCGGCATTTTTTCTTTTTACCACAATTTCGAATTTCGAATTTGTATCGGGATTTTTAATTGATGGGAAACTCAATACGATTTTATCAAACAAGGGGGTAGTAATTTCAAGGTCAGGTGCTTCGCCAACGCATCCCTGAACATCGAATAAACCAATTGCCATTAAAACGCCAAGCGCACCTAGTTGTCCCTGGTCTTCATCGCCGTTGTATCCACTGTAAGGATCTGTTCCACCATAAGTAATTTCTTTTACCTGGTTTACCCAATACTGGGTTTTCCAGGGTGCCCCGGCATGACTAAAAAGATGAGCCATTGAACATGAAGGCTGATTTTCGTAATCAACCCAACCGGTTCCGTGTTCGCCATGCGGAGTTATAAATCTGTAAGGACTGGCTTTCACGAAATTAGAATCAAGTTTATTTATGAATTCTGTTTTCCCACCCATTTCGGTTATTAAACCCTCTATATTTTGTGGTACGTAAAACGAATAGGTAGCTGAATTTCCTTCAATAAAACCCGGAGCATTAAATTTTGAATCGGTTGAAACCGGAGAAAATCCTTCCATCCATTCGCCTGATTCATGCCGTGGACGTGCCCACCCAACTGCTGAATCAAAAACATTTCTCCAATTCTCAGAACGCTTGAGAAACAACTTTTCATCTTCAGCTTTTCCCAAGGATTTTGCCATTTTTGAGATGCACCAATCCTGATATGCGTATTCAAGCGTCATTGCAGTTCCTCCCCTGTGATATCCATCACCCCTGTTTGCAATTTCCACCGGTACATATCCCAGCGAAATAAACCAATCTATTCCCCCGCCTGCTGGGTTTGGTCCTGCCTCATAGCCTGCCCGATCACGTATTCCTCCAGGAAAAGCATTTTTTCTGGAAGCTGTGTATGCCAATTCGGGGTCAAATGTGGCGCGTTCAGTTGATAAAAGTGCTGCAAGAAGCGGAACTGTATGATCCCCAACCATAACGTAAGTATAATTTCCTCCCCACGAACACCTTTCCATCATTCCTGCATTTCTGTAATAATCGAGGAAAGTCTCCGCCATCCAGTTTCCGTATTCGGGATATACCAGCGACCATAAAATATTCAGGTTCCATTGCGACCCCCACAAACCGTCACCATCCAGGAAATGCCGAACAGGTTTTTTATTTTCATCAAGCGGCAACTGTCTGATAACAGGTTCAGTGCCAGTCCAGTCGGCATAAGAACCATCAACATCACTGGCAATCCTTTTTGAGGCAGTGTGCATTAAATCGGTGTATAATTTAACCTGTTGTTCGTGTGTTCCACCTTCAACTTCTATTCTTCCAAAGTAATCATTCCATGCCTGTGAAGCATCGGCAACAACTCTGTCGAAATCCCAATGCGGCAATTCAGTTTCTAAATTCATACGGGCATTTTGTGCGCTTACAAAAGAAACAGCAACCTTGACAAGTATTTTTTCACCTTCATTTAAATTATTGTATAAAACATAAACACCACTTCCCTCGCCACTTACAATATCTTCAACGGGGTTTACCAAAAAGGTTGTATCACCTGATTCGCTTTTTACCCAACCGGCAAAATCAGAAAATGGTTTGTCGAACTGTGCAACAAAATGTACAATAAAAGGTTTTTTACGCCTGAAAGTTGGAGCCATAACAGAATAACCTTCAATTTCGCTGACTCCTGTTTTGCGGGCGTAAGCATGTAACATTTTGGTTGGCCCAATTGGTGCGCCAAGGTCAAAAAGAATATTTGCCTCACTTGTTTTGGGAAATGTATAACGGTGCATCCCAACCCTGCACGTTGCTGTAAGTTCAGCAGTAATACCAAAATCTTCGAGAAATACTTTATGAAATCCCGGCTTTACTGTTTCATTGTTGTGACTGAAACGCGATCTGTTTGCCTCCAATCCCAGGTTACCCTTGCATGGCCCGACAACAGGCATTATTGGAATTCCGGCTGTTTGTGCATTATGAATGTGAGAAAAATTCAGGATATATTCATCATCATACCTGTATCCCGAATTCCAGAGTTCACCATGTTTTGTGTCGGGAGACAAAGCCACCATTCCGAAAGGTACCGTGGCAGATGCAAAATAATCGAATCTGGGTTTGTGTGTATCGATTAACGGATTGACGAGGTTGGAAAATACAATATCCTGCTTATTTTTCAAATCCGAAGTACATCCCGACAATAAAACCAAAACGAAAAAGATGTTTAAGATTTTCATTCTATTTCTATAAAGTATGATATTATCAAAAGGTGCTTTGTATTTCCTTTGTTGACAGAAATGGTTTAAATTTTTACGCTTTTGTGGCAATTCAGCATGAAAAATTTCCAATCATTATGAAAACTGTTTCTTACTATCGTATTCCACTAAAAATCGGACTCTAAAAACCTTCTCCAAAAAAAACGAAAACTGCTTTTACTGCATCTTAAAAAATCATGAAAAGAACACCCAACAGACAGGCTTAAAGTATGCCTGTCTGTTATGTACAATCTATTTTACAATTCAATTTCAATAAATTTCACTTCGTGTGGTTTAAATGAAATAGTATTATCCAACACTTTTATTTCAGTGCCTATAACATTAACTTCATTCATTTTTTTAATAGGCCGGTTGGCAATTTGCGATTTTAGTTGCACGCTTGCCGTTTTGCCATCAACTTCGCGAAAATGCAGCAAAATGTTACCATTTCTGGTAAAAGAAGGCCGGCTGTTAATAAGTATTGCGTTTGAATCTCCTGAAATTTCAAGGGTTTTCGCTAAAGGTTGCAGAGATTCATCTTTTCCTGATGGAAATGTTCGCGTTGGAAGCGGATTCCTCACACCCCAGGCAAATTTTGTAGCTGCCGAAATGGTTGTATCCTTACTTGCAGTAATTTGATAAGTCCAGTTAAAAGCTCCTTCCTGGAAAGCCCGGAAATTGGTGAACCAGTAATTATTCATCACCCAGGAATACAACCAGGGTTTACCGGCTTTGGGATAACGTTCAAATTTTCCCATGTTGAAATCGCTGAATTGCCACAATGGAACTTCGTCGCTAACTATTAATATTTGTCCTTTTTTGCTTTTTACAGAAACAAAGTTTTGAGCTACGTTCCAGTCTGACGATGATCCGGGAAGTTGTTCTCCCTGTGTTAAACTTCCGCCAATAGTTTCAAAAACGATACGGGAATCAGGCAATTGAAAAGGAAAAGCAACATAAAGTGCTTCCGGATCAGTAAGAATTTCTTTGTTTGCGTAGTAACTGAATTCAACTTTTTTAGTTGTATTAAAAAGACGGATTTCCCATTGAATCCCTTTTGGCATTCCATCAGTTCCTTTTGTAAATCCTTCCAAATCAGCAGCAACTTTTATGCTATTCCATACTTCTCCCTTTTCTCCTTTTTCAATTTTCACATTATAAACTGTTGTTTGAGAAGGTTTCATTTTATCTCGACTGGGTAGTGTTTCCCGAACGGGTTGTCCAATTAAATAAGGATTTTGATGATCCAGCAAATCTTCCTGAAGTTCTTTGTCAAAAAATTCTTTTAATCCGCCGGTTTTTTCATCAACTACAATTCGGAAATACAGATTTTCAAGTACCGTTGTATTCTCATTTATCTGATTTTTATTGCCATTATTATTTTGGTCATTAATTTCAATTTTTAAAGCTTTATACCCCAGGGCCGGAACATTGCTGACTTCCATATTCCAGTAAGCGCCTTCTCTCCGTCCTTGCGAAAATTGTATCGGAACCTTTTTCCCTGTTGCAAGATCTACAATTGTGAAATCCTTCCCCAAAGGTAAAACCTCGTTATCAATGAATAACCGAACCGTTGCCGACCGTTCCCAACCCATTGAATTAATTACATAAATTACAGGAAAATCAGCTTTTTTGAAAAATTCCTGCATTCTTCCCAATGCATCTTCGTGAAGCAGTGTAACTTTTTTTAAGGCTTCCCACGCGTAAGCTCCTTTTTGAAGCCACTGGCGTGTAGAGTTTGCAGAAAAAGGATGACTAATGCTTTCATCTGCACCACAAGTATGCTCAGCGAAGAAAATCACATTTTCGTTAATATGGTCAATTTTTGCTTCCAGCACAGGACTCAACTCTCCACCAAGCATTGAAACCATTGCAAACATACCTTCATCGACCTGTTTCATGTTTTGGGTTTTCCGAACTTCGGCAGTTTCCCGCGATGTTGAACCATAACCATCTGTCCACCAGTCGAGCCATGCATTTCGGTAAACAGGTAAATCGTTGGCGTATTTTTTCTCAATGTATTCAGGGAATTCGCTGCTAACGGCAAGGCGTAATTTTGGAGTTTCATATTTTGCATTCCACTGTTCTACCAGCTCACATGCAGCAGTTGAGGGTGGTGCATTGTCGGTTCGGTAACCTGAATATTGAATTCCAATCCGATCGAACGGATAATCCCTGTCATCCAAATCGGCAAGATGCCAAAGTAAGTTTTCTGGTTTTATGGCTGTGCTTTCGATACCGAAATTGTTACCTGTCATATAATGATCGGCCCGAAATGCAAGCAAACGTTCACCCGAAGGAGCTTCCCACCAAAAGCAGGTTGGTTTGTCGAACGGGAGAATTGACCTTGTTTCGTTAATACCCATTATCAGATATTTAATGCCTGTATTTTTAAAATAGTCAGGCATGCACCATGCAATACCATTTACGTCATTCTGCATTGCCAGTTTAACCGGAATATCAAGCTTTTTGAACTCCTTTAATGGCTGAAGAAAGTCATACATAATGTTCTCATCTGCAATTTCAGCCATATTTGCATACATACCGGTAATTTCAATCCGACCTTCAGCAATTCTCTTTTTTAATCTTTCGATTTGAGATGCAGGTCTTGAACGAAGATATTCCCTGGTAACCCATGCTGATTCGCATGTCCAGCGGAACCTGGCGTCATCGGGCAGTAAATCTGTCTGATCACAATAATCCAGCGCATAATCGATGTATCTCAGGTGCTCCGCCAGTATTTCAGATTGTGGGCGTGTATAACCAATATCGGTGTGCGAATGTTGAACAAAATAAATCTGCCATTTTTTTGGAGGAACAAGAGTTAACTTATATTTTTCTATAGGATCATTATTAATTTTTGCAGAAATAATGACGTCTTTATTTGATTTTACGGCAGGAACAGTTAGAAGAAACTGGTTTCTTCCTTTTTTTACAAGATCTGAATTCAATACTTCTTTATTATCAATCAGTAAAAGTATTTTTCCCTTATCTTCTGACCTGTAACTGGCAATTATCTGTTGAAAAGATTTGCCATCTTTTTTAAAAAGCACAGGGGCATTTAAATATTTTACTTTTGGCGAAGATTCATTTTGACCATAAAGTTGATTAGTACTAATAAACAATATTGAGATAACAATAATTACAAAACGTTTTATATGTACCATAGCATTTTATTTTTAGTTGAAGAAAACAGTTTTAAAATGAAGTAAAAAAACACCGCCCCAAAACAGGACGGTGCTTTTTAATTAAAATTGAGTTACTTAATCACTGCAAGGTGAGCATACTGATTACCTATTCTGTATTCAAATGCCACAGAAACACCAGGAACAACATTTAATACTTTTATCATGCCATAATAAACATCTGTTGATTTATTACCGTTTATCATTTTATAGATATAAACTCCGGTTCCTCCAATAGGATCTGCCGTCGTTGTTGGTGTACCAGCTTTAAACTCTGCAATCGCATCATTAGAATTATTTAAAGCATACATAGCAAGAGTAGAGGGTACAAATTGTATGCTTTTACCAGCTGCGAGCCAGGTTGATCCACCTTTAAGTTTAAGTTCACTTGAAAGTGCCAGCATTGCATTTGAATTACTTTCAGCCACAGCAGCATTAATCAGAAGATTTCTTCCAGATTCTGTCGCACTTAACAGGTTGAGAGTTGCAGATTTCTTCAGGTAAAAATAAGGTTCACGAACAATTACCCTTGTTTGAATTATATCAGTATAACTTCCTTGTTGTGCAACAAATGAATAAAACATTGTATCATTTCCTGCAGAAAAATCAGTTCCCGAAATTGGAACAAGGAAAGGTTGAGTACCCGAAAATGGTGAACCAGCAACATCAATCCAGGCAGCCTTCGTTCCATTTTTCATTTTTGCAACAAGGGTTCCGCCATAGACATTTGACTTTGGTGCAACAGTTACATTAAAGTAAGCTGTTTCAGCAGTACGGGCAACATCAATCTCAATACCAGAAACTTTAGGTTTGGTTGTTGTTGTTGCAGCAACCAAATCAACTCTTCTCAAAGCATAATCGGTAACGCCTGCAAAAGTTACGGTAACATAATCTCCAACGTTGACAAGATTAGCTTGCGTCCGGGTATATGAAACTGAAACTTTTAAATCGTTTCCCACAGTTACAGTTTTCTGCGTACCTGCAAGAGGAAGCAGTTGATTGTTTTTACCTTCCGGATGGAATTGTAACTTCAGACATTCCACCTTCATTACATCGCCCGCTTTCGCATTGGGCAATGTAGCATTTACGGTAAATTCATTATCAAGGGTGCTGACACCCGCGGATGTTGCAGTTGATACCTCAGTCAATACCGCATTCCCATTTTCATCTCTCGGAATATCAAGAGTATCTTCCTGACAACTGACGATCAAAATCAGCGCAAATAATAAATATATTATTTTTTTCATTTTTTATATCTGTTTTAATTAATTAAAATCATCTTATTAATCATTGACCTTGTTGAACAGGTTGCCAACCAAAATTCTGCGAGCATTTTCTATTGTTTTTAATTTCATTAGCTGAAATTGGTGACAAAAGATGTTTATTGCTAAACTGATGGTCGAAAGAAGTAGGCTGATGACCAATGAAGTTCTGAAGAGCTGTAAACTCACCTACTCCATCTTTCAGCGCCTTGCGCGTACGCCTCATGTCCCAAAGCATCTTGTTTTCAAATATCAACTCGTATGCACGTTCACTCATAATATCCTTAAGAGTAATATCACCAGCCTGTATTTCCGGCAATCCGGCTCTAATCCTTACTTCGTTAATGCCTTTTTGTATATCAATTGGCGTAACGGTTACTCCCAATTGCTTTAGCGACCAGCTTACTTCAGTAAGCATTAATAATACATCGGCATACCTGTATAAATTATAATTTAAACCTGAAATGGCTGTATTTTTAATAGCGTCATAGTCATAATACTTATAAAGGAAAGGCTGAGCAAACTTATCAGCCGGGCTTTCATTAGGATCATATCTTTTAGCTTTGGTATCGCTGTAATAAAAATAAACCCTATCCTGAATACGTTTGTCGGCAGTGTTATACGAAGCATGATATGCTATGCTTGGAATATTTGTTCCTGTTTCAATGGTAAAAGCGGAAGTATAACTAGTCATCGGCACATAAAAAAATACCGGATTATTAGTTGTACCTGCCAAATATTGGATTTGAAAGATTGCACCCCCTCTATTATTCATTGAAGGCATGTTTATATCTGAAAAAGCACCAATTGGGTATTTGCCATACAAAAAATCAAGCTGAACCTTGGATTTTTGCAGAAGATCTTTTGCACTAGCGGTATTCACCGGGTATTCAGTTTTTGACCAAAGACCTTCTTCGCACCATTTCTTTGTTGGATCGGTATTTACTTCCTGGTATGGATAACCTGCCATGGTAAGATAAACATCTGCCAGAATAGCTCTTGACACATCTCTGGTTACCCGACCTGATGAACGTCCATCAGGAAGCTTACTTTCATTTACCGCAAATTCGAGATCAGGAACAATAATTTCGTCATAAATCTTCTTTAAAGAACTACGCGGTTGTTCCGCCTGACTTACATCCAGAAGAACTTCTACGTTATAAGGTACATCGCCATAATGACGTATAAGACAGAAATAGTAAAATGCCCTTAATGTACGAACCTCTCCAAGTAATCTGCTTTGATCGTCAAGCGACAATCCTTTAATGGTTGGGATCATTTTTATTGAAAGATTGCAATCTCTGACACCTTGATACCAGTTGTCCCATGGCCCAGTAAAATAATCCTCCTCACCATCGTTATCATCCGACTCAAATTTCCAAAGCCTGGCTCCCATATACTGCGAAGCAGCTTTACCAGTGGCATATTCACGACCCCCTGCCTGGTTGCCTCCCCATTCACTGGTACCACTTGTCCAACCTGGGAGTGCTCTATATGCACCTGTTGCAAAAGCTACACCTGCATCAAAGCTGGTAATATTTGCTTCAGTAGTAAGAGCCCCTGTGGGTTCTTCCTTTAAAAATTCCTCGCATGAGCCAATAATCAGGCCGAGTCCCAGTACTAAATATAATTTTATATATTTCATTTCTTTATTATTTTAAAATTAAAAAATAACATTAACACCAAATGTATATGTAGTAGGGCGTGGATATTGATAAAAATCCATGTGCGGAGTAATGGCGTCCATATTACCACTGTCACTACCATCGGGATCGTAACCTGAATATTTGGTTAACACAAAAAAGTTCTTGGCAGTAAAATATAATCTTAATCTGTCAATACCTATCCCGTCAAGAACAGAACTGGCCAAATTGTAACCAATGGTTGCACCATCACCTCTTACATACGATGCATCTTCTATCCAGTGTGTATCAGGATAAGTTTGGTAATATGCCCCACCCATACCTGGACGAACTTGCCCAATTTTAGTATCCTGGTGATCAGGACGCCATGCATCAAGAACAGTGGCTTTGCTGTTACCCATTGTCTGTCGATCTTCTCCTGAATGGTTCATCCTGTTTTGCATTTTAGCTCCGTATGAAATCCTTATATCCAAACTGAAGTCAAAGTTTTTGTATTCAACCCTGTTGTTAATGCCCATATCCCATTTCGCGAATGCACTGCCAAGGAGATAGCCATCGGAAGCATTGATAGCTCCATCATTATTTGTGTCCAGATACTTTACATCACCTGGTACAAAACCATACCGCGCAGCCAGTGAAGCTTCCTCTGTACTGTATGTTCCAAGCCGGTTAAGGCCCCAAAACGTACCTACAGATTCACCTACCCTTAATACTGTGTTAGGTCCGCCAACCCAACTATTGCGAAGAATATCTGTACCGGCTGGGCCAAGTTTTTTAATTTCGTTTTGGTTTGCACCCCAGGAAAGATCGGTGTACCAATTGAAATCATTTCCTTTTATATTATGGGTATTAAGCATTATTTCCCATCCCTTATTCTCGATAGTACCGTAATTAGCCCTCACACTACCTGTTGTTGTTGAAGTGGGAAGTGGCACAACCAAAAGCATGTCATCGGTTGTTTTATGATAATAGTCAAGCGACATTGCAACGCGGTTATCCCATAAGCCAACATCAATCCCTCCGTTATACTGAGTGGTTGTTTCCCAACCCAGATCACTGGCAGCCATTGTACTTGGAAATAAACCCGGGTGTATTGCACCGCCCAAAGCAACGTTTGTTGAACCAATGAAGGCCTGGGTAACATAACTACCTATTTCCTGATTACCTGTTTGACCAGCACTTAAACGAAGTTTCAGGTTGGACACATAAGAAACATCATCCATAAAATCTTCTTCGGTTATTCTCCATGCAACAGAACCTGAAGGGAAGAACCCGTATTTTGAATCCTTTCCGAATCTAGACGAGCCATCCATACGTCCGGTAAAAGTAGCCAGATACTTACTTTTGTAACCATAGTTGGCCCTGATATAATAAGAGTTCAGTGAGTTTTGACCATCGCTGCTTGTAGGTGCAGGCCTGGTAAATGTACCAACACCTATATTGTGATATTTATAAAAATCGTCAAAGAATCTCATGTTAAATGTATTTAAATTTTCCCAGGAGAAACGTGACCATGTTGCACCTAACAATCCGGTAATGTTATGATCGCCAATGGTTTTATTATAATTGAAGTAATTTTCAGACTGCCAGTAAAACGAACTGTGTGTCTGTATATCAGCACGACCTATATCTCCCCGGGTTATTTCTCTACCACCATACGCATTGAATTTCTGCCAATAGTCGTCAGCAGCAAAGGTTGTCTTAAAACTCACATCGGATGTAATTTTAAAATTAAGTAAAATATCACCAGTCCACTGCGAACGATGGGTAAATCTTTCAGATGTTTCACTAACATGCCAGGGTGCCTGTGCATCTATCTCCCCTACCGGAAAATGCAGGTTTCGTCCATAAATTCCGGCGAACGCTCCATAAGTACCCGGATCATTGGGATATTCAGGTGGAACGATCGGAAAGGCTTCTACTACTCCACGTGAGATACCCCCGGAGAAATAAGATACGTCATTGGTTTGTTCCTTACTTTTATTTATTCCAATTTGCGTACTGATGTCCAACCATTTGGCAACCTCAAAGTCGCCGGTAACCCTGGCTGAATAACGACCGAAATCTGAATTTACAAGTAATCCATCTTCAAGGGAATATCCCAGGAATGCTCCCAATCTGGCTTTTTGTGTACCACCTCTGACACTAAACTGATGATTAGTTGAATAGGAAGGCACAAAAATTTTAGCCTCCCAATCGGTATCAAACCGGGGTGCATAATAATTACCATCCTTACCCATCAAAGGAACTGAATAGCCGCCTGGTGTGGTCTGGATAAAAAGATGTGGATATTCAGAATATGTTTTTGCGGTAGCTAATCTGCCAGCCGGCAACATAGATGCATCAACCAATAACGCCCAGTTTGGAGTTTTGGCATACTTATTAATATTCTTCCATGCTTGTTGATAAACATAAAGAAATTCTTCGGCGTTAAGCGCTGGCAGGTTTTTTTGTAAAGTACCCATCGAAACATAACCGTCATATTCAACTTTTATATCGCCAATGTTTCCACGTTTTGTTGTAATAATTATAACACCGTTTGCTCCTCTTGAACCATAAATAGCTGTAGCCGATGCATCTTTCAAAACCTCAACAGATTGTATTTCGTTTGGATTCAATACGGTAAGTGCATTTCTTACACCAACTACACCGTCAACTACAACGAGTGGACTATTATCGGTGTTTATTGAGTTTGTACCACGGATACGAATCATAGGTTGCCCTCCGGGAGCACCTGTTCTTTCAATTATCTTAACTCCGGCTACTTTGCCGGAAATTGCCTGCGAAATGTTAAAAGCAGGTTTGTCTAAAAGTCGTTCTGAGCTAATACTGACCACAGATCCCGTTAAATCGCTCTTCCTAACTGTTCCATAACCAATAGCAACAACTTCCTCAATCCCAATAGTTTCTTCCTTTAATGAAATATTAATGATAGTTTGCGTTCCAACCGCGATTTCCTGTGTTTGCATCCCAATAAACGAAAACTGCAAAGTGGCATTTTCAGGAATGTTGGAAAGGGTATAGTTTCCATCAGCACTTGTGACAGTTCCTGTGGTAGTGCCTTTTACCAGCACTGTTACACCTGGTAAAGGCTGGTTGCTGCTGTCGGTAACTTTCCCGGAAACAGATTTTTGTTGCTGTTGTGCATAAAATTCAGTACTGCTTCCAATATTGCCCTGCTGAGGTTTTATCAGAATAAGATTATCTTGCCGTACATCAAAAACAACCTCCTGCCCCTTAAAGAGTTCCGGAAGAATTTCTTCAACGGTTTGATCGGTTATGTTCATGGTTACACTCTTTTCCACGTCCACCTGCTCGCGCTGATAGAAAAAGCGGAATTCACTGTTCTCTTCAATTTCGCGGAGTACATTTTGTATCCGCTGGTTCTTCAATTCAAAACTAAATTTTGTGGCCTGTGAATAGACCGTGGTAGATGCCTGCAGAAAACAAGCCACTGTTAGTAAAAATGTTAGTTTCATAATCAGTAAAAGTTTTCGTTTCTTTCCCAGATAACGGGAAAATCCAAATTCATTTTTTTTCATACATTTGTATTGATTAATGTGATTAATAATAGGTGTTGACAGCACCTTTTTTAAAACATTCACACCGGCATTTGTTGACAGCATCTGCCGGTTTTGTTTAGTTTAGTTAGTGTTTACTTCATACGTTTTCCTCCTTTTTATTTTTTGGTTATTAAAATTGTCTGGCCTTCAATTTTGTATTTTACGGGCAGGGTTTCTTTCAGTAAATCAAATATCTCGAGTATGGTTTCGTTTTTGATTGTACCGTCGTAATGGTAATTGAGAATTACATTGTCTGTAACTTTAATATCAACCCCATATTTGCGCTCAAGCAGCACAATCAATTCCTTCAGGTTCATATTGATAAAAATGAGTTTATTGTCTTTCCATGCCGTAAACATCCTGGTTTCCACATCTTTCACATTTATGGTCTTTTTCTGTGTACTGTAAACTAATTGTTCTTCGGGCCGGAGCACTGTGTTTTCGGCCAGTTTAAGATTATCTGACGAAGTAATTTGTACGCTGCCTTCTTCGAGTGTGGTTGTAATTTCATCATCGGTTTTATATGCTTTCACATTAAACTGTGTGCCGGTAACATTTACGTCGTAAAATGGAGTGTGCACCACAAATGGCTTTTTTTCGTTTTTTGTTACGTCGAACCAGGCTTCCCCATCGAGAAATACTTCGCGTTTTCCGTTTTGGCCTTCAATAGCATATTTTAACTGAGAGCCTGCGTTAAGGTAAACGATAGAATTATCGGGTAAAACCAACTGAGAAACCGACCCCTTGGGTGCAATGGAAGTGAAATAAACAGGTTCCGTTTTTTTCAGGTATTGAACCGAAAGCCCGAGCAATAAACCAATAATTAATATCGCTGCAATTTTAGAAACAGTAACCAACATCATCTTTTTTATTCGGCCTTTTGGCTTTTGGTCTTGTTCCAGGTTAATGCGATGATGAATTTTATCGAGGATTGTTGAAAATTCTTCATTCGGGATTTCTTTTGGGGAGTCTATTTCCAGATTTTTCCAGTATTCATTGAGTACAGGGCTCAATTCAAGGTTATGGTAAGGGTCGGCAAACAAAATCATGGCCTCCTCCAATTCCTCCGGGGTACAATTGCGTTTTATGTATTTCTCAGTGATTGATTTTATATCGAGTCTTTCTTTCATTCTTTTTATTCTATTATCACTGTTTTCACCGCAGGTTATTGTAAAATCCCCTCTTTTTCAAAAGGGGATTTTTTCTTACTAACTAACCTAAACTACGAGAATCTATGGAAAAAAACTATTTTTAATTGTTCTGTTTAGTAGTAATACGCAGAAAATGGATTACCCCCCAAAGAAATCTTATTTTTTTTCTTTATTCTGAATTTTATGGTGCTATAACGGATATTGTGGGTATTTTCAGTTAATTGTAAATAAATCTCATTTGTTTTAGCTACTGAATAAGGCCTCCCTGCGATAGGTGGTTAATAAGGTTTTGTTTTTATGTTGACTATTTCTACTAAGGTAAGCGTTTGAAAATAAGGTTTCAAAAATTCCTTATTTTATAATTCCTTGTTTAACAGATAGTTAATCTCAACAAACCTTATTACTGTTTTTAAACCTTCGTAGAACATATAACATCATACAAACCTAAACCTTATTAATCTGCTCAGGAGCCTGAAAATATTTACCCAT
>CAMTWS010000063.1:0-10541 GCA_947085485.1 uncultured Prolixibacteraceae bacterium | reverse complement strand
TAAATGTGCCATCACGCTTTGAACTGGTTCCCAAAGCATAATCTTTCAATGCAATGTTTACCATATCGAGTGGTTTTCCGTCCTGATCAGTAATAATACCTTTTAATGTGGCATTGCTGCTTTGACCCGCAACTTGCATGCATGGGGCAATCAATAAAAAAAGTATGAATAGCCTGAATTTCATTATTGGCGCAAATCTAACAAACGAGTTTTATAATCAACTTTATATTGATAAATAAATTGTGCAGGGTTAATTTTTTCTGAAAACAAAGTCCCTACTCAAATACCCATAACAACTTCCACATTACACTCTTTTATATTTTGAATTGGAATTTTATTTCCCAAAATTTTAATCCCGTCTATCCACAATTCTTTTACCCCTTTCGAAATGTGATTTGGATTTTTAACCCCGATATAATAAGTGGTTCCCCTGAATTTGCGGGTGATTTTAAACCCGTTCCACTCTTTTGGAATGCATGGATTTACTTTTAATCCGTCATAATCAGGTTGTATTCCTAAAATATATTGCGAAATGGCGAAAAAGTTCCATGCAGCAGTTCCGGTCAACCATGAGTTTTTTGCCTCACCCGGTTTAAATGCATCTTTTCCGGCTATCATTTGCGAATAAACGTAGGGTTCGGTTTTGTGTAAGTCGCTGATTTCTTCGAGATAAGACGGACAAATCTTTTTAAAATAATCCCATGCCATTTCGCCGCGGCCAATCTCGGTTTCGGCAATCATAATCCAGGGATTGTTATGACAAAAAATACCTGCATTTTCTTTGTAACCGGCCGGATAACTTGATATTTCGCCATATTCGATATAATATTTTGTAAAGGCAGGATTATTTAAAACGATACCATGTTCGCAATCGAGGTGTTTTTTTACCGAGTCCATAGCTTTTTCAACAAGGCCTTCTTCTTTACCGATGCCAGCCATGCCGCACCATCCGTTCGATTCGATAAATATTTTGCCTTCTTCGTTTTCTTTCGAGCCAATTTTATTGCCGTAATAGTCGTACGCCCTTATAAACCAATCGCCATCCCAGCCATGTTTTTTTATGGCCTCCACCATCAAATCGACTTGTTTTTGAGCCCGTGCTGCCTCGCTGGTTTTCCCCAAAACCTTACACAATTCAATGTAATCGCGACCGTAAACCACGAAAAGGCCTGCAATCATAAGCGATTCAGCTTTTGATCCTTCGGTTTTGTTTTCGGTGGTTTGAAACGATTCGTTAGGGTCGTTTGAGAAGCAATTCAGGTTCAGACAGTCGTTCCAGTCGGCACGGCCAATCAGCGGTAGTTTATTCGGCCCTAAATTATTGATTACATGGTCAAAAGAAACGGTTAAGTGATCAAATAAAGTTCGGGCAACACTCATATCATTATCAAAGGGAACCATTTCGTTCAGAATTCCAAAATCTCCCGATTCCTTAATGTAACTAATTGTTCCGGCAATCAACCACATCGGATCGTCGTTAAAACCCCCGCCAATGTCGTTGTTTCCCTGTTTGGTAAGCGGTTGGTACTGGTGATAACAACCACCATCCTGGTACTGTGTTGAAGCAATATCGATAATTCTTTCGCGGGCACGCTCCGGTATTTGATGAACAAAACCAAGCAAATCCTGGTTCGAATCGCGAAATCCCATTCCACGGCCAATTCCGCTTTCGAAAAATGAGGCAGAACGCGAGAAATTAAAGGTAATCATACATTGATATTGGTTCCAGATATTTACCATCCGATCAAGTTTTTCATCGCCAGAATCCACAACATAAACGCTCAGCAGGTTGTCCCAGTATTCTTTTAATTCGGCCCATGCAGCATCCACTTTTTCCGCAGTATCGAACTGGTTAATGGTATTTTTTGCTTTGGTTTTGTTGATTACACTTTTAGATTCCCATTTTTCTTCCTCTTTGTTTTCGACATATCCAAGAATAAAAACAAAATCTTTCGATTCGCCGGGTTTTAATTCCACTTCGATATAGTGTGAAGCAATTGGCGACCATCCGTGCGCCTCTGTCATTCGCGGCTTCCCTTCGGCAACAGCCTGCGGTTCGTCAAAACCATTATACAATCCGAAAAACGATTCGCGGTCGGTATCGTATCCGTTAACAGGCACGTTTACAGAATAATAGGCAAAATGGTCGCGGCGTTCTTTGTATTCGGTTTTGTGATAAATAACAGAACCATCGATTTCAACTTCGCCGGTTGAAAAATTACGCTGGAAGTTTTCCATATCTGAAGCTGCATTCCAGAGCGCCCATTCGATAAACGAAAACAGTTTTATTTTTTTCGGTTCATTTGAATGATTTGTCAACGTTAATTTCTGCACCTCGGCATGTGTTTTCAGGGGAACAAAATAAAGTACTTTGGCGCTGAGCCCATCTTTTTCGCCTTTAATTTTGGTGTAGTTCATGCCATGACGGCATTCGTAACTATCAAGCGGGGTTTTTACCGGTTTCCATCCGGGCGACCATGTTGTATCTCCGTCTTTGATATAAAAATACCTGCCGCCACTGTCCATCGGAACGTTGTTGTAACGGTAGCGGGTGATACGCCGGAATTTGGCATCCTTATAAAAAGAGTAACCACCGGCTGTGTTCGAAATCAACGAGAAAAAATCTTCGTTTCCAAGGTAGTTTATCCATGGCCACGGCGTTTTGGGATTGGTAATTACATATTCCCGGTTAATGTCGTCGAAGTATCCAAATTTCATATATTGTTTTTCTAAAATAAAAAACAAAAATAGTTCTTGTTGCAATTCATACAAGAAGTAGAAAGGAATAATGAATTTAATTCAGTTTATATGGTAGCTTTTCTTCCTTTCCTCACCCTTCGGGGGAGGCAGGAGGGGGCTTTTTATTGTGTTATTCGCGGCCAGTCATCCGTTCTGAAAGGATTTGCAGGTAAACCTTCAATGTTGTATAAATTCACATCATCGGGGTTATTTGCCCAGCCGTAACGAACTGATTTTGGGTCGGTAATTTTATCAGAATACACAACAACGGTATTATTGTCAACAATTTCGGCTTTTGCCCAATGGAATTTTTTGTCGGCGCCGGCAATGGTAAAACCTTTTAAATAACCATATTTGTCTTTTGCTTTCAATCCCGAACCGGTTTCTGAAAAGGTAATAAAAGCCTTTCCTTCCTTAAATTCAACCGATTTGTACATTGGCCCCGAATAAACAATATCTTTTTTATATGCGATTTTCAGTGCATTTAAAGCCAGTCGTTTTCCGACATCCTGTTTGTTCTTTGGGTGAATATCGTTGGCTTCGCCAATGTCGATTGCCAGCGCCATTCCGGTGTTTGGCAGTGAAAGTGTTTTTGTCTGAGCTTCGCGCAATTCGGCCCAGTTACTTTCCGCTGGAGTTTCAACCGGTGGGTTAAAGTTTGCCAGCGAAACAAAAAGGAACGGAAAATCGCCTTGTTTCCAGTGGGTGCGCCAATCTTTAATCATATCGGGAAAAACACGCTGGTACTGTTTGGCACGGTCGGCATTCGATTCGCCCTGGTACCAGATTGCGCCCTTGATTCCGTAAGGAAGAATCGGGTTGACCATTCCGTTAAACAACAGGGTTGGATAGGAGTTTGGCCCAACATTTACAGAACTCACCGTGGCCTTCGATATTTTAAATTTCCAGTCGCCCGAAATATCAACTTTTTCGCTGCCAATGGCCAGAAACTGGTCTTCCGGATTTCCCCAGATACCGCCGTTTCCGCCGGTGTCGTTAACGCGGACAACAATCATATTTTTTCCGGGGTTCAAATATTTTCTATCGATTGTGTAAATCCGGCCTTTATCATACAATCCTTCGGTTTTTCCAATTTCAATCCCGTTCATAAAAGTAATATCCGAGTCGTCAATTTTTCCGAGATGCAGTATTGCGTTTGTGTTTGTTTGTTGCTCAGTTAACTGAATTTCTTTCCTGTACCAGGCAATACCGTCAATATCCATATAACCTTGTGGTTCCCAGTACATAGGCGTTTTAAGGGTTTTCCAGTTGTTGTCGTCAAAATCAACCGCCGACCAAACCGGTATGCTATTTTCCATTCCCAAATCATTATCAGGTATTTCTCCACCCAGAATTTTTTTAATCTGGGCCATTTTCTCTGCCTGATATTTGCTCAAATCCATTTGCTGCAATTCGGCAAGCTTACTTTTTAAATCAGGGTCGTTCGAAATGGTTTCGGCGCTCGACCATGTTTCGGCAACCGTGCCGCCCCACGAAGTATGAATTAGACCAATTGGAACATTGAGTTCTTTAAAAATATCGCGCCCAAAAAAGTAGCCCACTGCCGAAAAGTTAGGTACTGTTTCGGGCGTACATTCCACCCACTCACCCGATGAAATATCATCCTGCGGAAATTGTGCCACTGCTTTTGGAACTGTAAACAACCGGATTTTGGGGAAATTGGCTGATGCTATTTCATTTTCAGCGTTGGCGCTTTGAACTACCCGCCATTCCATGTTTGACTGGCCCGAGCAAACCCACACTTCGCCAATCAGAATATTATCAAAAACAATGGTGTTTTTTCCTTTAACAGTCAAAGTGTGCGGACCGCCATATTGCTGCACCGGAAGTTTCACCATCCACTTTCCGTTGGAGTCGGTTTTTGTGCGAACCGAATTCTTATTCAAAGTCACTGTGATTTGTTCGCCTTTGTTTGCCCAGCCCCAAACCGGAATTTCAATTCCCTGTTGAAGTACCATGTTTGAACTAAAAATACGTGGGAGCTTTACTTCGGCATTTACAACAGAAAAAGCGAAAAAGGAGATTACTAAAAGTAAAAGAAAAGGCTTTAAAGTTTTCATTTAGAATAAGATTTAAATTATATATGAAATATCAAAATCCTGCTTTTATATTGAATTTACAAAGAGTAAATTCAACACCTACAAAAATAGGATTTTCTTTGTTTCTATCGATTTCTCTGAAATAAGTTTAACGAAATAAATGCCCGGCCTTACTTGGCCCGGATTAATTTCTGATTCAGTTTTCGACAATTTGGTTTGATAAAGCAGCTTTCCATCAAGCGACAGCAATTGCAATGTTTGGTCTTTCAATTCATTATACCCTGAAAAATAAATTGTAAAAGTCCCGTTTGTGGGATTTGGATACACCGAAAAAGAGTTTTCCTTCAAATTTATATCCTGTTTTCCGGTTGAAGGACCCTCGTCAATTTTGATTAAGCTGATATTAATCGATGTAAAACTTCCCTAAAAATCTTCCAATACCAAAATAGAGCCTTACATTTTCGTCATTTACAGGCATATTCAGTGTAAGTTCGTGTTTTTTTCTTGTGTTGGTAATGTTTACAAATTTCGAAAGGTGTGCACCCCAATCGGCATAATTTTTCGAAACAGTTATAAGCAATTGCTTTTGTTGATCGGCCCAGGCATCGAAAGTTAATTTGTAGTTCGCTTTTTTCATCGACAGTCCCAGTTCCTGAAACCCTACGTGCCAGTCGGTTCCGGTTGTTTTGGTAATATTGATGACAAAAGTGCTGTCAACAATAGAAGGAGTGTAGCTGATAGTTTGGTTGTCGTAAACATAAAAAACCCATGGATTCAAGCTTTTAGTGAATTCACCATTTGAAAGAAGTTCTTTCGGATTATAAAAAACAGGGGTCACAGTTGTGTTTTTATTGACAACAAATTTGAACGGATTTGCTGCATTTTGATGTGCCCATGCTTTAAAACTGTAGCCTGAATCAGGAATTGCAGTCAGCGTTACTTCTGTATTTTCAGGATAAAAATCGAGACTTGGTGAAACTTCAACTTTTCCATGGTTTGCAGCTTGAATTGTCAGGCTAAAAGGGGCTGAGCTTTCCTGCAACTGATAAACCCGAACGTAATCAATCAGGAATTTATGAGGGAGCTTTGTATCGTCAACACCTGCATAACCGCCCCAGGAACCACCGTAAGCCAGGTTAAAAATCAGGTAAAACTCCCTGTCGAATGGCCATCTTCGATAATCGAAATTTGCTTGTTTACGGTATTCATGAAATTTGCGGTCGTTGGCGTACCATTCAATGCGGTCGGGCGTCCAAAACAAGGTATATTTAATAAACTGGTTAAACGGATTGGCAATAAACGTGCTGTTGGTTCCACTTGACTGGTGACCACTGCCATCTGTCCCTTCAAAATGACAGGTGTAATGCAGTTTCTGCGGTTCAACTCCAATGTATTCCATAATGTCTATTTCTCCGCTTCGGGGCCAGTAGCCATATTCGCTGTAAGTCGGCATCATCCAGAGTGCAGGCCAGGTTCCTTTTCCGGTAGGTACTTTGGCACGAATTTCAATTTTCCCATATTTCCAGTCGCCAATACCTTTCGTAATAATACTTGCCGAGGTGTAATCGGCCCCGCTGTATTTTTCCTTGCGGGCTTCAATAACCAGTACAGTATCTTCAATACGCGCATTTTCAAAGCGTTTCAATGTATAATACTGCAATTCGTTGTTGCGTATTTTGCCCACTTCGTAACCCCACCGGGCGCTGTCGGGCAATCCCTGAGTATTAAATTCATCGCCCCAAACCTGAACGTATTTTTGTGCTGAAATCGAAATCGAGGATAAGACTAATAGTATAATCAGATGAGTTTTAAACATTTGCATTGTTGATTTTTTTTGCACAAAATTAAAAACTATTTGGGGTAATTTTTATTACCCCGGGAATATTTAAAAGGATAATATTTTAGCAGAAATCAAGAAAATTGAAAAAGTAAAATAATGAATAGTTTTATCTTTGTTCATTAGAAAAAATAATTTTAAAGCTAATCAAGATGACATTCAAATATCAAAAACCATTTCCAATCTTAAAAGATGATACAAAGTACAGGTTGTTAACCACCGAATTTGTATCGGCAATTCAAGTTGATGGACGCGAAATATTAAAAGTTGAACCTGAAGCGCTTGAACTTATTGCCAAAGAAGCATTTACCGATGTTTCGTTTTACCTGCGTACGGCGCACCTCGAAAAACTGGTAAAAATTCTGGAAGATCCCGAAGCTACTGACAACGATCGTTTTGTGGCGCATACCATGTTGATGAACCAGGCGGTATCAGCCGAAGGCGAACTTCCAACATGCCAGGATACAGGAACAGCAATTGTAATAGGGAAGAAAGGAGAAAATGTTTTTACGGGCGTAAATGATGCCAAACATTTATCGAAAGGAATTTACGATACTTACCAGGAAAAAAATCTTCGCTATTCGCAGGTAATTCCATTTACCATGTTCGACGAAAAAAATACCGGCACCAATTTACCCGCTCAAATTGATATTTATGCCGAACAGGGAAATGAATATGAATTTCTGTTTGTTACGAAAGGTGGGGGATCGGCCAATAAATCGTATTTATATCAGCAAACCAAATCGTTGCTGACAAAAGAAGGACTTACCAAATTTGTAAAAGACAAGATTATGGATTTGGGTACATCTGCCTGTCCTCCATATCATTTAGCACTTGTTATTGGCGGTACTTCGGGCGAGGCAACTTTGGCAACTGTTAAAAAGGCATCTGCCGGTTACTATGATCATTTGCCAACCGAAGGAAACGAAGGCGGCCAGGCTTTCCGCGATTTGGAATGGGAAGCCAAAGTTGAAAAGATTTGCCAGGAAAGTGGAGTAGGCGCTCAGTTTGGCGGGAAATATTTTGTACACGATGTTCGGGTAATCCGCCTACCACGCCACGCAGCATCGTGTCCGGTAGGTTTGGGTGTTAGTTGCAGCGCCGACCGGAATATCAAGGCAAAAATCACGAAAGATGGTATTTTCCTTGAAGAGCTTGAAAAGAACCCGGCCCGTTTTTTACCATCAAAAGCGCCTTCAATTTCACCATCTGTGGATATTGATTTGGACAAACCAATGGAAGAAATACTGAAAGAATTGTCGAAATACCCGACCAAAACCCGGTTAAACCTGAGTGGAACACTCATTGTTGCCCGCGACATTGCACATGCACAAATCAAGCAGATGCTCGATGAAGGCAAACCGATGCCCGAATATTTTAAAAATCACCCCGTTTATTATGCCGGCCCGGCAAAAACGCCAAAAGGAATGGCAAGCGGGAGTTTTGGTCCAACTACTGCCGGACGAATGGATGTTTATGTCGATGAATTCCAGGGCCACGGCGGTTCGTTGATTATGCTGGCCAAAGGAAACCGCTCGCAACAAGTTACCGATGCCTGTAAAAAACATGGCGGTTTTTACCTGGGTTCAATTGGTGGACCAGCTGCTATATTAGCGAAAAACAGCATCAAGTCGGTTGAGATTGTTGATTTTGAAGAGCTTGGAATGGAAGCCGTTCGGAAAATTAAGGTGGAAAACTTCCCTGCCTTTATAATCGTTGATGATAAGGGGAACGACTTTTTTAAGGAGTTGTAAAAATTATGCAAGCCGTTTACTTCGAACATTTTCAGGGGCCGGTTGAAATCCGGGAGGTTTCGAATCCGTCAGTTTCAAAAGATAGCGTAGTTGTAAAAGTTGAAGCAACCGGATTGTGCCGAAGCGACTGGCATGGCTGGATGGGACACGATTCTGATATTATTTTACCGCATGTTCCCGGCCATGAATTGGCTGGAATAATTACCGAAGTTGGCCCTGAAATTCAAAATTTTAAAGTTGGCGAACGGGTAACTGTTCCGTTTGTAAGTGGTTGCGGACATTGCCCAGAATGTGTTTCAGGAAACCATCAGGTTTGCGACCACCAGTTTCAGCCAGGATTTACAGCCTGGGGGTCGTTTGCCGAATTTGTTGAAATTAAATATGCCGATATCAACCTGGTAAAGCTCCCCGAAGAAATAGATTTTGTAACCGCAGCAAGTTTGGGTTGCCGTTTTATTACTTCGTTTCGTGCAGTTGTTGATCAGGGTAAAGTTGCTGCCGGTCAGTGGGTTGCTGTGCATGGTTGTGGCGGGGTTGGACTTTCGGCGATTATGATTGCTTCGGCAGCCGGTGCAAATGTAATTGCTGTTGATATTGACGATGTAAAACTTGAACTGGCAAAAAAAGTTGGCGCCAATATTACAATCAATGCAAAAAAAGTGGATGGTGTTTCAACAGAAATCAAAAAGGAAACAGTTCGTGGTGCACATCTTTCAATCGATGCGCTTGGTAGCCAGGAAACCTGCTTTAACTCGGTTTCATGTTTACGAAAACGTGGAAAACACATCCAGGTTGGTTTAATGACAGGCGACCACAAACACGCTAAAATACCCATGGATAAAGTTGTTTCAAACGAACTTGAAATATTGGGAAGCCATGGAATGCAGGCTTTCCGCTACACCGAAATGTTCGAAATGATAAAATCGGGTAAGTTAAACCCTAAATTGCTTGTTGGTAAAACCATTTCGCTGGAAGAAGCACCCCATGCACTTATGAAAATGGATAAATTTGAAAATGTGGGAGTTACAATAATAAATAAGTTCTGAATATGGAAAACCTAAAAATCACAATCATCCAACCCGACATTATTTGGGAAAATGTACAGGCTAACCTGGGTAAATATTCAGAAATGATATCAGGGGTGGGCAAAACTGATGTTTTAATATTACCCGAAATGTTTACAACCGGTTTTTCAATGCAGCCCGGAAAACTGAAAGAAACCATGGACGGGATTTCAGTTCAGTGGATGAAAACAACGGCTGCTCAGAAAAATGCGTCAATTGTTGGCAGTTTGATAATTGAAGAAGATGGAAAGGTTTTTAATCGGGCAGTCTGGGTTTTTCCTGATGGAAGTACTCAATTTTACAACAAACACCATTTGTTCACGATGGGACAGGAGCATCTTCATTATTCAGCCGGAAATGAAAAAATGATTGTTGAGTTCCGCGGCTGGAAATTTTGCCCGTTAATTTGCTATGATTTAAGGTTTCCAGTTTGGGGCAGGAACACCGAAAACTACGATGTTTTGATTTATATGGCTAACTGGCCATCTCCACGGCATCATCACTGGAAAGCCTTGCTGAATGCGCGCGCAGTGGAGAATCAGTCATATTGTATTGGTGTCAATCGCACTGGAAATGATGGAGCGGGACTCCAATATATTGGAGATTCGGCAATAATTTCTCCAAAAGGATTTGCTGAATTTATGGGAGAAGATGAAAATGTAAAAACCTTCGAAATTTCATATTCTGAACTTCACGATTACAGGAAAAGTTTTCCTTTTTTGGATGATAGGGATGAATTTCAGATAATCTGATAAACCCTTAAAGTTTAATTTCATCCCAATGATAGGAGAGGTCTGTATTTATAATGAGATTTCTCCCCGCACGCTGGTCGAAATAACAACTCCGAACATTGCCATTGATTATTTTTTATGCTTTATATTTTAGTATGAACCCTCATGTAAAATTTAATAACTAATTTATTAGTTATATAAACGACATATTATCAGTTAATTGAATTTTATTTTTAAAAATAACTAAACTTTTAGTTTGGAAACTAAATTCTTAGTTATATATTTGAAACGGATATCCAAAAGAGTTTAAAATTCAAAGCTTGCCTGAATTAGGAAGTAGGGCAGGTTTAAAGTTC
>CAMTWS010000062.1:0-13043 GCA_947085485.1 uncultured Prolixibacteraceae bacterium | reverse complement strand
CTACACAATCACCAGCACACTCTTTCCCTACACGACGCTCTTCCGATCTGAACAAAATAGGTTGAAAATTTACCTGTTAACTGACTTAATACCAGCAAACCACCCGTTTGCGCCATTGCTTCAACAAGTAAAACCCCCGGCATAACAAGCTCATCGGGGAAATGTCCCTGAAAAAATGGTTCGTTTGCAGTTATGTTTTTTATACCAACAATTTGCATGTCGGTTTTCGAAATAATTTTATCGACTAATAAAAAAGGATATCGATGCGGAAGAAGTTCTTTTATTCGGCTGATATCCAATACGGGGGCTTTGTTCGGATCGTAATCGGGCACGCTTTCTTCGGCCTGTTTTATACTCTTTTTTAGCGCTTTTGCAAATAAAGTATTTGGGCTGTGCCCGGGTTTCGAGGCAATTATCCTTCCTTTAATATGTTTTCCGCACAACGCCAAATCGCCAATAACATCGAGCAGTTTGTGCCGGGCACATTCGTTATCGTAATGTAATTCGAGGTTATTCAGTATTCCCTGCGGCTTTACCTCTACATGTTTGTGGTGGAATAAATCGGCCAGGCGGTTGAGTTCTGCCTGGCTGATATCTTTATCTATAATTACAATTGCATTGTCAAGATCGCCACCTTTTACCAAATTATGATTCAATAAAAACTCCAGTTCGTGCAAAAAAACAAAAGTACGGCAATTGGCAATTTCGGTTTTGAAATTTCGGATGGATTGCAACGTAGCAAACTGGTTGTTCAGCACTTTCGATTTAAAGGAAATCGTAATATTTAACCGATAATCGTCGTCGGGCAAAGCAATAATTTGTGCGCCCGATTTTTTGTCAAAAATTTCAATTTTATCCTTTACAACAAAGTATTCGCGATCAGCTTCCTGCTCAGCAATTCCTGCTTTTTCAATGGCATTCACAAAATAGATTGAACTTCCGTCGATAATTGGCGCCTCTTCGTTATTTACTTCAATCAACACATTGTCGAGATCCATTCCGATGAGGGCAGCCAGTGCATGTTCTATTGTTCCGATACGGACGCCATTTTTTTCGAGAAGCGTTCCCCTTGATGTATCGACTACCAAATCAACATCTGCCTCAATTATTGGCTGGTTTTCAAGATCGATGCGTTTAAATTTAAAACCATGATTTACAGGGGCGGGTAAAAAATTCATAGTAACATTTACCCCGGTATGCAATCCTTTTCCTTCAATAGTAAAAGAATTTGCCAGCGTTTTTTGTTTTACAGCCATACCTTAATTTTCAGAATTGATTTTCTGTTCTTTTAATTTTTTGATTTCTTTTTGAAGCTGAATAACTTCTTCGCGCAATTTTGGTAAATTTTTATATACTGTGATTGCCTTGATTGCATCTTTTATTTCGATTGCAGGGCTACCTAAAATAGTTTGATTGCTGTTTACCGATTTGGCAACACCCGATTGTGCGGCAATAAAAACATTGTCGCCAATGGTAAGGTGTCCGGCAAGGCCAACCTGTCCGCCAAATTTGCAGTTTTTACCAACTTTTGAAGTTCCGGCTAAACCTGAAAGCGCAGCAATTACTGTATTTTCTCCAACCTCGCAATTGTGGGCAATTTGTACAAGGTTATCAATTTTAGCGCCTTTCCGAATAATGGTTGAATCCATTGTACCACAATCGATTGTTGTATTTGCGCCAATTTCAACGTCATCTTCCAAAACTACATTTCCAATTTGTGCAATTTTTTTGTAGGTACCGTCGTCAAGTGGCGCAAATCCAAAACCATCGGAACCTATAACAACTCCCGAATGCAAAATGCACCTGTTGCCAATAAATGAGTCGCTGTATATTTTGGCGCCGGCATAAATTATACAGTCATTACCAATAATTACATCATCGCCAATGTAAACCTGAGGGTATATTTTTGAGTTATTTCCAATTTTAGAGTTTTTGCCGATATAGGAAAATGCCCCAAAATAGATGTCTTTTCCCAAAGAAACGGTCTGATCAATAAAACTCGGTTGTTCAATACCGGTTTTTAACAATGCTTTTGCCTGCGTGTACAATTCCAAAAGCGATGCAAAGGCCTGATATGCATCTTCAACCATTATCAGGGTAGCGTTCACTTTTTCTTTTGGAACGAAACTTTTATTTACCAGCACTACCGAAGCGCTGGTTGTATAGAGAAAATTTTCGTATTTCAAATTGGCCAAAAAGGCTAAAGTACCCGGCTTCCCTTCTTCAATTTTTGAAACATTAGATACTCTAATATTTTCATTTCCAACAATTTCGCCGTTTAAAAATTTGGCAATGTCAGTAACTTTAAAATTCATTATCTGTTTTTTAGGCGGTGCAAATATAACTTTAAACTAATTAATGTCCAATTCTTTCGGAAAACACAGGTAGTACTTCCGTACCGTTTTGGTTAATGCAGTTAAATTGATGTCTGATGCCTGTTGCATATCTTTTATTTTTCCTGATTTATCTAAAACAAGTATTTTCTCATTGTGTTTATCGTAGGCGTTATTTGTTATTTCGCCCGACATTAGAAAATACTTCGAAAGGTTGATATTATTGGTTATTTCCCGTGTAATTTTTCTTAAAATTTTTTCTTCGGCAGTTTTTGATATAGCTCTTGAAAACAGTTGAATTTTAAACAATTTCCGGTTGTTAAGGCTGCCGGCCAGCAACGAAAGCGTCAGGTCGGGATGCGATAGCCACTCTTTTATTGAAATTGAAATATCGTTGTCATCCAGTAACGAATACCAGTTTAAAATACTTTTGCCTTCGATTATAATATTGTTTTTGAAATCGGCAGGGGTAAAATTATTTTCCAGAAATATTTTCAGTGTAGGTGTTGTATAAACATTTTCACCTGCCCGGACAAGCTCTTTTGCCCTTTTCAGAACATTAATCAAAAGATTTTCGGCCGATACCACAGTTTTGTGCAGATATACCTGCCAGTACATTAACCGCCTCGAAATAAGGAATTTTTCGATGGAATAAATCCCTTTTTCATCAACCACCAATTGATCTTGCCAAACATTCAGCATCTTAATTATTCGCTCAACCCCAATAGTCCCTTCCACTACTCCGGTGAAAAAACTATCGCGGTTCAAATAATCAAGACGGTCCATATCCAATTGGCTTGAAACCAGTTGGTGTAAAAAATGTTTTTTGTATTGGTTGGTAAAAATCTGAATTGCCAGGTCTAATTTCCCGGCAAAGTGTTCGTTTAACTGGTTCATCAGCAACAGTGAAATATCTTCGTGCGAAATTTCCACCAAAGTATTTTCCAAAACATGCGAAAAAGGGGCATGTCCAATGTCGTGAAGTAAAATAGCTGAAGTTACAGCTTCAGCTTCAGCCCCGGTAATTTCGTGTCCCTTCAGGCGCAAAACAGAAATGGCCTGGCGCATTAAATAACTTGCCCCCAAAGCATGTTCAAAACGCGAATGATTTGCCCCCGGGAAAACCAGGTACGAAAGCCCCAGTTGTTTAATCCTTCTAAGTCGCTGAAATGTTGGATGCTCGATTAGGTCGAATATAAATTCTGATTCAAGATTGATAAATCCCAAAACCGGATCGTTAATAATCTTTTTTTTATTTATTTGTTGTTGAATCACAAATTTGTTTTGTACAGATTTTTCAAAAGTATAAAACTTTAACAAACTTAAAACAAGCTACTTGTTTTTTGTTTTTATTGGATAATTTACTATTTTTGCGGTGATTTTTCTAAAACAAGTTTTTAGGGGGCCTCTGGTTCCCTATTTTGTTAAATGTAATTAATGATTGATAAAGAGATTGTAAAGCGATTGGTTGAGGAGAAGCTGGACGACAATATGTTTCTAGTTGAAATAACCGTGAACGGAAGAAACGTAATTAACGTATTTGTTGACAGTTACGAAGGATTAACAATCGAACAGTGCATTAATATCAGCCGCCACGTTGAGCATAGTTTCGACAGGGAAGGAGAAGATTTTGAACTTCAGGTTTCATCGCCGGGATTATCAGAAAAATTTAAAGTAAAAGAGCAGTATATCAAATACGTTGGCCGGGCAATAGATGTGGCAACAGTATTTGATACAGAACTTGAAGGTGTTATATTAAGCGCTGGCGAAGAGGGAATTATACTTGAAACATCGTCACGCGAAATTGTTGAAGGGCATAAAAAAAAGCAGTTGGTTATCAAACAACATCATTTTAAATACGACGAAATAAAAAGTGCGAAAGCAGTTATTTCATTTAAATAAAGGATTGAACTATGGAAAGTATTAACCTGATTGATTCATTTGCTGAATTTAAGGAACTGAAGAATATCGACAGGGCAACCATGATGAGCGTTATCGAAGATGTTTTTCGCAGTGTGCTCGTCAGGCAGTTTGGAACCGATGAAAAATTCGATGTTATTATAAATATAGATAAAGGCGACTTTGAAATCTGGAGAAACAGAACAGTTGTTGAAGACGACAAACTGGAAGATCCAAACTCTCAGATTACCTTAACAGATGCCTTGAAAATTGATGAAGATTACGAAATTGGTGAAGAAGTTACCGATGAGGTAAAATTAGTGGATTTTGGGCGGAGGGCAATATTAAACCTTAGGCAGAACCTGGCCAGCAAAATCCTGGAACTTGAAAAAGACCATATTTACGGTAAATACAAATCGAAAATTGGCGATATAGTTACCGGCGAAGTTTACCAGGTTTGGAAAAAGGAGATTCTGATTTTAGATGACGAAGGCAACGAATTGATACTTCCAAAATCAGAACAAATACCATCCGATTATTTCAGAAAAGGAGATAATGTACGCGCAATTGTTTATAAAGTTGAATTAAGGAACAACAATCCGCTTATAATCCTGTCACGCACCGCTCCGGCATTTTTGGAAAGACTGTTTGAACTTGAAATTCCTGAAATTTTTGACGGGTTAATTACAATTAAAAAAATAGTCAGGGTTCCGGGCGAGCGCGCTAAAGTTGCCGTTGAATCGTATGACGAACGAATTGATCCGGTTGGCGCCTGTGTTGGAATGAAAGGATCAAGAATCCACGGCATTGTTCGCGAGCTTCGGAACGAAAACATCGACGTAATTAACTATTCGTCAAATAACCAGTTATTTATTAAACGGGCATTAAATCCGGCAAAAATAAATTCAATAAAGATTATTGAAGACATAAAGCGCGCAGAAGTTTACCTAAAACCCGAAGAGGTTTCGCTGGCAATTGGAAAAGGAGGTTTAAATATTCGGCTGGCAAGCCAGTTAACAGGATACGAAATTGATGTTTACCGGGAATTGGAAGAGGACGATGATGATGTAAACCTCGATGAATTTGGCGATGAAATTGAAAGCTGGGTAATTGATACACTTAAAGGGATTGGCTGCGACTCGGCTAAAAATGTACTGAATATTTCGAGAGCAGAACTTTTAAAACGCACCGATTTGGAAGAAGAAACGATTGACGAGGTAATCAGGATCTTAAAGTCGGAATTTGAATAAATCTGTTATTTGTAGATGCAAATCAGCTTTTTGCTAATATTGTATTCAAAATTAAACAGTTACATTTAGAAAAGAAAAAGAATTTTTATGGTAGATGGCAACACAATCAGGCTTAGTAAACTTGCAAGAGAATGTAATGTAGGAATACATACAATTGTCGAATTTTTGCATAAAAAGGGTTTTCACGATATCGATTCGAACCCTAATACTAAAGTCTCTGCAGAAGCTGTGCAACTTCTTGAAAAAGAGTACAAGGTTGATATGTCAATCAAGAAGGAGTCGGAAAAAATCAGCTTGAAAAGTCATCGCCCAAAAAAGGAAAGTATCTCAATCGATGACATGGATGACGATCAGGAAGATCAGGAAATTGAAGAAAAACCAGCTCCTAAAATTATCCATGAAAAGAAAGAGATAAAGGCTGAAGAGGTAATTATCCCGGTAGAAAAAATCGATAAATTCAAGGTAATTGGCAAAATCGACCTGAATAGTTTTTTGAAACCCAAAAAGAAAATTGTGGTCGAAGTAAAACCTGAAGTTAAGGTTGTGCCGAAAGTTGAAAAACTACCGGAACCCAAAATTGAAAAACAACTCGAAAAACAGGAGCCTGTAATTGTCAAAAAAGTTAAAGAAGAACCAGTTGCACAGGCTGTGGAAATTGAACCCGCAAAAGAAGAAACTCAGGATGTGGAAATCTACGTGCATAGCCCCCGGACTTCGAAAGTTGAAGAGGTTAAAGTGGTTGGCATGATTGATTTGAAGAATATTAATCAGAGGACCCGGCCGGCAAAGAACTCGAAAGAGGAAAAAGACAAGGAACGTAAAGATCGGAATAAAGTGACTGTTACGAAACATGTTGCTGAAACAAATCAGGTTACCGAGAAAAAGGCAGAGATAAATGTTATTAAAGCCCATACGGTAAAACTGAGCGGGCCAACAGTTTTGGGTAAAATTAATTTGCCCGATGAAAAGAAAGAACAGGGCGGCCAAAACGGCAATCGTAAAAAGCGCCGGAAAAGGATTACAAAAGAGAATGGTAAAATATCAATTGAACGTAAACCCGGCGATAAGCCCAAAGGAAACTTTGTTGTAAATAAACAGGTTCCGGGCCAGGGGCAGGGTCAAGCTCAAAATCTGGCCGGAAAAAAGAAAAGGCTGCTGAAAAAAGAGGTCAACGAAGAGGATGTACAAAAACAAATAAAAGATACTCTTGCCAGGTTAACATCGAAAGGCAAATCGAAAGGATCGAAACACCGTCGCGATAAAAGGGCTGTATATAACGAAAAAATGCAGGCCGACATGGATCAGCAGGAAAAGGACAAAAGTGTACTAAAGGTTACAGAATTTGTTTCGGTTGCCGAGTTTGCCACGATGATGGATGTTGGCGTTACGCAGGTAATTTCATCATGTATGAGCCTTGGCTTGTTTGTGTCGATAAATCAGCGGTTGGATGCCGAAACACTATCTGTTGTGGCCGATGAATTTGGTTTTAAAGTTGAATTTGTGAGTGTTGAAATCCAGGAAGCCATTGAAGCGGAAGAAGACAGGGAAGAAGACTTGCACCCTCGTTCCCCTATTGTAACAGTTATGGGGCATGTTGACCACGGTAAAACATCGTTGCTCGACTATATTCGGAGCACCAACGTTATCGCCGGTGAAGCGGGAGGAATTACTCAGCATATTGGCGCCTACCACGTAAAATTGGACGATGGCCGGAAAATTACATTCCTCGACACCCCGGGCCATGAAGCATTTACAGCCATGCGTGCCCGCGGCGCCCAGGTTACCGATATTGCTATTATTATAGTGGCTGCCGACGACAGTGTTATGCCCCAAACCGTCGAAGCAATTAATCATGCTGCTGCTGCCGGTGTTCCAATGGTTTTCGCAATTAATAAAATTGATAAACCCGGCGCCAATCCCGAAAAAATAAAAGAGGCGCTGGCCGGCATGAATTACCTTGTTGAAGAGTGGGGCGGAAAATACCAGTCGCACGATATATCGGCCAAAAAAGGTAACGGTGTTGCCGAGTTGCTCGAAAAAGTACTGCTTGAAGCTGAAATGCTCGAGCTCAGGGCCAACGCCAATAAAAATGCACATGGTACAATAATTGAATCTTCGCTCGATAAAGGGCGCGGTTATGTTGCAACACTGCTGGTCCAGGGCGGAACTTTAAAAGTTGGCGACATGATAATTGCAGGGCAGCATTACGGCCACGTGAAAGCAATGTTTAACGAGCGCAACCAGAAAATCGATAAAGTCGGGCCGGCCGAACCTGCAATTATTCTTGGGTTAAGCGGCGCTCCGCAGGCGGGCGACAGGTTTAATGTTATGGACAATGAAAGGGAAGCCCGTAATATTGCCAACAAACGCGAGCAGTTGGCACGCGAGCAAGGACTTCGTACCCAGAAACATATTACGCTCGATGAAATTGGGCGAAGGATTGCAATCGGAAACTTCCAGGAATTGAACCTGATTGTAAAAGGCGATGTTGATGGTTCAATTGAAGCATTGTCCGATTCGTTGATAAAACTTTCAACCCAGGAAATACAGGTAAATATTAAACACAAAGCTGTCGGACAAATTTCGGAATCAGATATTCTTTTGGCTGCCGCATCCGAGGCTATCGTTATCGGTTTCCAGGTCCGTCCATCGGTTAACGCGCGTAAACTGGCCGAAAAAGAGCAAATCGATGTTCGTTTATACTCGATAATTTACGATGCAATTAACGAAATAAGGGCTGCAATGGAAGGTATGTTGTCGCCCGAAATCAAAGAGGAAGTGCTTGGTACCGTTGAAGTTATGGAAGTGTTCGAAATTACCAAAGTTGGTAATATAGCCGGCTGTATTGTACGCGACGGTAAAGTAAGCCGACACTCGAGAATACGCGTTATCCGCGATGGTATTGTAATTTACACAGGTACGCTGGGATCTTTAAAACGATTTAAAGACGATGTGAAAGAAGTGAAAAACGGTTATGAATGCGGATTAAATATCGATAAATTCAACGATATAAAAGTTGGCGACCATATTGAAGCATTTCACGAAATTGAGGTTGCCAAGTCGCTGTAAAAAATATTTCAAATTGAAAAGGCCGGGTTTATCCGGTCTTTTTTTTGATTCTGCCCAATTCCAATTGAGGTTATTAACAACCAGTGTTTCATTTAAAAAGTTGAAAAGCAATTCATTTGATTTTCTGAATGTGTAATTTTGAAACAAAATATGGTTATTGCCTTGTTTTAGTTATTAATAAACTGAATTGAGGTCGTTAACTGAAGTAAAGTCTTAAATTATGAAAAGGAAACTGATAATTGTTATCGCGCTGCTTTTGGCAATTGTTGCTACAGTTTTTTATTTCACAAAAACTGAAAATACATTTTTCAAGGAAACATCGCTGTATAAAGCAGTTCCGGGTTCTGTTCCGGTTTTTATCGAACTGGGTTCACTAAAATCAATTCCATTTAAAAATTCGGTTTTTGACCAGTATTTTGAGATTGAAAAAATAAGTCAGGTTTCGCATTGGATACAAAAACTGGACTCAATAATTAAAGAGGACAACGAAATTCAAAATGGATTGCGGGGCGACAGGTTTATTCTTGCAATCGGGTTTATGGGCGAGAAAATCCTGACGCCGCTGGTTATTCAGAAAGCCGAAAGCAGCGGCCGGAAAAAATCAATCGAAAATCTTGCACGCGCCATGTATCCCGAACCGGAAAATAACTACACCGAGATTGATTATACAGGTTACAAAATTACCGCTGTTACTTCAGTTAACGGCGCTAACGTGCTCAATTATTGCTTTACATCGGGTTTGTTTCTCGCCAGTTCGAATTTGGTTTTGGTACAGCAATCGTTGCTTCAGTTAACCGAACCGGGAATTTCAAGGAACCCGGGTTTTGTTAAACTTAATGATGCAGTTGAATCGCAACCTGATGTTGCAATTTACTTTAATTTCAGGCTGTTCCCCGACATTATTGCCGAATGGATAAACAGTACTTCAATTGAAATGGTGAATGAATTTGGTGAAAATGCAAGGAGGAACCATTACCGCAGTATCCAGAGTTTAAAGCGTATCGCCGCATGGGGCCAGCTTGGGGCCAAATTGAACAGGAATGAAATTTTACTTACAGGTAAAACAGTTGCCAACGATTCTTTGAACCAGTTTCTTTCGGTTTTTAACGGGCAGGATGCGGTGCGTTCTCAAGCCGGAAATATTCTCCCCAAAAACACCTCTTTTTTTACAAGCTACACCTTTTCAAACAAAAAACGTTTTTTCGAAAATCTCGAAAAATACTATTATCTCGGCGATAATTTCTACAAACGCGAAGATCTGATTAAGAAAATGGGAGCCGAATTTAAAATCGATTTCAAAAACACATTTCAGAAATTGATAAAAAACGAGGCGATTGTGGCAATTACAAATATTCCTGCTGATCCGGCAAATAAAACAACCTTGTTTTTGCTTGAGTTGGATAATAAATCGAAAGCCGAAAAACAGCTTGACTCAATGTTGCTAAATTATGCACAACGGAAACAACTCATGCCCGATGATTTGAAAACCACTTATTCGGTAAACGATAAAACCGAATATACAATTATTCAATTTCCTTATCCGTCGTTTCCCGGAATCTGGCTTGGGAAACCTTTTACCGGCGCCCAGGCAAAATATGCTGTTTTTTACAAAGATTTTCTGGTTTTTTGCAATACCGAAAATGGGCTGCATGACTATTTGTATAATATGGTTGAAGAAGATATGCTGACAAAAAATTCAGGATATCAAAGGATTAAAAACAACGCCGATGGTAAATCGAATATAAATATTTATGTGAATGTTGGAAGAAGTTTGAATATGGTTAACGAGCTTTTAAATAAGGAAAATACAAAGAAGATAGATAAAAACAAAGCGCTGGCAAAGAAATTACAGGCGGTAAGCTGGCAGATAAGCAGCGGCAAAGGTGTTTATTCGAACAATCTGTTGCTTGCATTTCATGATGGAAAAACTGACGTTGAAGATAGTTCAGAAAATACAGGAAGCACAGGAAAGATTGGAAAAGTTGAAACATCTGAAGACAGTCAGGTTACGTGGCAATGCAAAATTGGAAGCACATTGGTTAACAAACCGGTTTTTACTGTAAACCACACTGATAAGGAAAACCGCGAAATAATGGTTCAGGATAAAACCAATAAACTGCACCAGGTTAAAAACGATGGGACTATTCGCTGGAGTGTTGAACTGGATGGGCCCGTAATGAGCGAAATATTTCAGATCGATTATCTGGCCAACGGAAAATTACAATACCTGTTCAGCACAAAAAACAAACTTTATATTATTGACCGGAATGGGGTTAATCTCGAGAATTTCCCGGTTACCTTTCCATCGCCGGCAACTAACGGGGTGAATGTTCTCGATTACGACAACAACCGCATTTACAGGTATTTTGTGGCTTGCGAAGACAAAAAAGTGTATGCCTGGGATAAGGAAGGAAAAATAATGACAGGCTGGGTTTTTGAGGGAACAAAATCGCGGGTTACAACACCGGTACAACATTTCAGGGTAAAAGGAAAGGACTATATTGTATTTAAGGATAGATACCGGGTTTACATTCAAAACCGAAAAGGCGAGGCTGTATCAAAAACAGCGGCTGAATTTGAAAACTCTCGAAACCCGTTGATAATAAGCTCGGAAAGTAACCCAAAAATAATGGCAACCGATACAAAAGGTACAATTTATTACATCGATTTCGACGGAAATTTTGTGGAAAAGAAAGTTGGTAAATTTGGCGGCGGCCACTTTTTTAAAGCCGATGATTTGAATGGCGACAATAAACCCGAATTTGTTTTTGTCGATGGAAAAGATATAACCGTATCTGATGAAAACGGGACTGTTTTGTTTACTCAGAAATTTACAAATACCATTCAGAACGAACCCAATATTTACAGGTTTGGCCCAAAACAGAAAAAAATAGGGATTGTTGATGCCAAAGCAAACCTCATTTATCTTTTCGATATTACGGGAAAACAGCACACAGGATTTCCTTTACAGGGCGCAACTGAATTCAGTATTGGCAAAACGACACAAAGTTCGAAAAAGCTAAATTTGATTGTGGGGAGTAAAGGGGGAAGTTTGTACAATTATACGTTGGATTAATTTTTCATTTGGCAATTACAAGTTCTTCAAATGCTTCACGGTAATATTGATTGATTTTTATGAGTTCATTATGGTTGCCCAAAGCCGATATTGTTTTATTTTCCATCACATAAATCCTGTCGGTGTAACGCGCCAGTTGTGGGCGGTGTGTTACAAAAATAACCGGCATCTCTGTTTTTAGCCTATTTAGCAGTTCAATTACAAACTTTTCTGTTCGTCTTCCCATTGCTGCGGTTGCTTCATCTAAAAGCAGCAGTTTAGGTCGGCTGTATAACGCCCTGGCCAAAGCAATTAACTGCCGCTGGCCGCCCGACAGATTGGTACTGTTTTCGTTGATGATGGTTGCATAACCTTGCTGAAACTCCATGATAAAATTGTGAAAACCATGCTTCTGGCAAAAAGAAACGATTTTTTCAGCGTCAGGCTTTTCCTCCAGTGAAATATTTTCAAGCACGGTTCTGTTAAAAAGTTGAACATGCTGCTCGACTATTGCAACATAATTCCTCCAAACTTTGGTTGAAAAAGTATCCCAGCTTATATTATTCACAAAAATCCCACCTGACTCAATTTTATGAAAACGTTGCAAAACTGAAAGTAATGTACTTTTTCCACAGCCAATTTCACCAAAAAAGGCTATGATTTCTCCCCTGTTCATTTTGAAATTTATCCCTTTCAACAATAAACTTTTACCGGGAAAGCGAAAATTCAAATCCCTAACTTCCAGGGTTTCAATCTGAAAAACATCATCTGTTTTACTTTGAGTATGTTCCGGCTGGTATTCAGGTTCTACCGAAGCAAACTCGTACATTCGATCGAAAGCAACATGTGCCTCTTGTAATTGTATATTGGCCATAACAATGTTAACCACCGAAACTCCGAGACTGCCAACCAGTGTGAAAATGGCCATCATTTGCCCAATAAAAGTTGTTCCTGCAAAACAAGCCAGGCTGTCCATGAGATTACACCTGTTAAAAGCATCGAGCTACATGCTGTTATCCAGAGGTTTACATGTGCTCCTAACAATCCCCGCCTAAAGACTTTTTGCATGAAAAATCCATAAACACCATTAATTATTTTGGCAAAAAGCGTTTCGCTGTTAAATGTTTTTATGGTTTTTATCCCGTTTATGGTATCGATGTATTTGCTTTCGGTGGCAGCATAACTTTGCATTACTTCACGCTGGGCTACAATCACTTTTTTGTTGAAATGCCATGCGATGAAACCAAAAGCCGGGATGGAAAGCAAGCTGAACAAGCCGGTTGAAACAGAGTAAGTAAAAATATACCCGGCAGAAATCATTACCACCAGCACATCGATAATAACCTGGCTGCTTAAATACACCACCACTTTTTGTATGCGGCTGGCATCGTTTAAACGCGCCACCATATCGCCGGTTGTTGTGCTGTCGAAAAAGGG
>CAMTWS010000061.1:0-24739 GCA_947085485.1 uncultured Prolixibacteraceae bacterium | reverse complement strand
GGTTGACGAAGATTTGAGGTTTTCGAGGGTATTAATTTTACTGGGTTCGTCCTGGTCAGTCTTCATGTTGCTTCTTTCACGTTTGACTTTTCACTGGATGAAAATCAAGGAATTCAGGTTGGATGTAAAAAAAGCCAAACGTATTGCAATTGTGGGCCATTCAACAGAAGCAACCCGGGTTAAACAGTTGCTCGAAGATTCACAAATACAATCGGAACTGGCAGGTTTTATTGCCCTCGACAACACCGACAGAGGACAAAACTACATTGGGCAGATCGATCAACTCTCCGAAATTATAAGGATCAACCGCATCAACGAAATTATTTTCTGCGCCGAAAATATCAGTTCGGCCCAAATTATTCGCGCCATGCTCGATTTAACGCAACTTGATGTAGAATATAAAATTGCACCGCCCGAAAGTATCAGCATCATCGGGAGCAATTCAATACATACAGCAGGCGATTTGTATGTTGTTAATGTCAACGCCGTTTCGAAACCTTCGAACAAAAGAAAAAAGCGGATTTTCGACATTGGATTTGCGTTGGCACACCTGTTTTTAAGCCCGTTTGCACTTTGGTTTTTCAGCAATAAACCCCGGTTTTTCAACAATATTTTCAGCGTACTTTCAGGTAAAAAATCGTGGATTGGCTACATTCCCAACCAGAAAACTGTTGGAACCCTGCCGGTTTTAAGGCCCGGGATTTTGCATCCCGGAGATTTGTTTCCCGAATTATCGCTCGACCAGGAAAAATCCATCCGGCTAAACATGCTGTATGCCAAAGATTACAGCATTTCTACCGATACTGAAATATTTTTTAAGGGATGGCGGAATTTAGACCGGTAATCCGATTTTTTTCATCAAAATAAGTACGTACATTTGTACGTTATCGAAATTTTAAGAAAATGAAGACAGTTAATTACTCGGAATTAAGAAATCAACTAAAATCAAATTTAGACATGGTTTGCGAGGATCACGAAACCTTAATCGTCCACCGGCCGGGAGGAAAAAGTGTGGTGATGATGTCGCTGGAAGAATATAACTCGCAAAAGGAAACCGAATATTTGCTGAGTTCTGAAAAGAATAGAGAGAGATTACTGAATTCAATAAAAAATATTGAATTGGGAAATGTGCACGAACATGATTTAATTGAACCTTAAATGAAAAAGGTCTGGGAAGATTCTGCGTGGGATGACTATTTGTATTGGCAGATTGCAGATAGAAGAATGTTGACCAAAGTTAATGAACTTATTAAAAGCTGCGAGAGAACTCCATTTTCAGGAATTGGAAAACCGGAACCGTTAAAAGAAAACCTGAAAGGTTTCTGGTCGCGAAGAATAGACAAAACACACCGGTTGGTTTATAAAGTTGAGGGTGACACCTTGATAATTTCCCAATGCAGATTTCATTATTAAACAGCACAATGAACAACCAACTTACATACGGGAAAATATCGCTCAGGCCGCTGGAGACAGACGATATTGAATTGCTTTACCAGTGGGAAAACAACATGGAAATATGGAATGTAAGCAATACGAAAACACCATATTCAAAATATATTCTTGCTGAATATTTAAAGGAATCGGCCAAAGATATTTACGAAACAAAACAACTGAGGCTGATTATTCAGAATAAAGACCTGGTTCCGGTTGGCGTCCTCGATTTGTTCGATTTCGAACCGTACCACATGCGGGCAGGAATCGGGATTCTAATCCACCAGGCCAAAAACCGACACCACGGATATGCCACCGACACCCTGAACGCCATATTTGGATACGCCCACGAAGTACTGGGCTTAAAACAACTTTATGCCAACATTGCCGCCGGCAACGAAATGAGTATTCATTTATTTGAAAAGACCGGTTTTGAAAAAACAGGCACCAAAAAAAGCTGGCTAAAAACTACAGATGGGTGGGAAGATGAAATACTGTTGCAAAAAATGCTTTGACCCACTTCAACTAAAACCTACCCCATCATTCCGGCATCTTTCGCAGAATTCAGGAATTTCGGGAAGATACATATAACTGTTTTTCAGATAGTCGATTTCGCAGGCAAAATGCTGCAGGCCATTTGATACTATTACCCTTTGAACCAGCAGCGACATGTTGTACCGCACCACCTGATCGAAAGTTTCCTGTGTTATTTTTATGTTTGGCGCTTTAAATTCGGCAATTAAATAAGGTTCGCCATTTCTTGTATAAATCAACAGATCAAAACGTCGCAGCGTTTGGTTTAACATGATTTGCTTTTCAACAGCCATCAACGATTCGGGGTATTTTTTTTCAGTTTTCAAATATTGAATAAAGTTTTGCCGCACCCATTCTTCGGGTGTCAACACCACAAATTTCTTTCTGTTGGTATCAAAAATAAAACTCTTTCCCTGCTCCGTTTTTGTCCTGAAAGTATATTCCGGTAAATTCAGTTTCTGCATCTTTCAATTGTTAATATTCACTGCCGGCCGTATTGACTGAAGAAATCCAAAAAATGTACATTTGCAACAGCGCCGAACCAAAAGTAAACTACTTTTGTTCAAAGGTAAAAAATGGTTTCATGAAAACGAAAAAAGAGATTGTCGATAACTGGCTTCCGCGATATACCGGAAAAAACCTGGAAGATTTTGGAAGTTACATTTTACTGACCAACTTCCAGGGATATGTTGATAAATTTGCCCACCGTTTCGATGTTCCGATTGATGGCATAGATAAAAACATGCCAAGTGCAACTGCCGAAGGAATTACCATAATCAATTTTGGAATGGGCAGCCCGAATGCCGCAACAATAATGGATTTGTTGAGTTCGATAAAACCCAAGGCAGTACTTTTTCTGGGAAAATGCGGAGGATTGAAAAAGAAAAACCAATTGGGAGATTTTATCCTCCCGATAGCAGCAGTTCGAAACGAAGGAACTTCGAACGATTATATGCCCCCTGAAATACCTGCGCTTCCGGCGTTTAATCTGCAAAGGGCTGTTTCGCATATTCTGCGCAATATAGGTAAAGATTACTGGACAGGAGTTGTATTCACCACCAACCGGAGGGTTTGGGAATTCGACAACCGGTTTAAAAAGCACCTCACAAAAACCCGTGCCATTGCCATTGATATGGAAACTGCAACATTGTTTACCGTTGGTTTTGCCAATAAAATACCTACCGGGGCGCTTTTACTGGTTTCAGACCAACCCATGATTTCGAGCGGGGTAAAAACTTTAGAAAGCGATAAAAAAGTTTCATCTGAATTTGTTGATTTACATATCGAATCGGGGATAAATGCATTATTTGAGATTAAAAACAACGGCCTTTCAGTAAAACACCTAAAGTTTTAAAATGGAATTCGACGCAATCCTTCAAAATCTGAAAAAGAAAATCATCCACCCCATTTATTTGCTTCAGGGCGAAGAACCTTATTATATCGATGAATTATCGAATTACATCGAAAAAAATTTACTGACCGATGCCGAAAAAGGATTTAACCAAACCGTTTTTTACGGAAAAGATTCGTCGGCCCTGAATATTGCCGAAAGTTGCCTGCGATTCCCGATGATGGCCCAGCGGCAGGTAATTGTTGTAAAAGAAGCACAAAGCCTGGCAAAAATTGAAATTCTCGCTTCTTACGCCGAAAAACCACTGGTATCAACAGTTTTGGTTTTAAACTATAAATACAAAACTCTCGACTCGAGAACAAAACTGGTAAAAGCAATTAAAAAGAACGGCGTTATTTTTTCTTCGGAAAAAATAAAAGAGTGGAAACTACCGAACTGGATTGAAAGTTATCTGGCTAAACGCGATTTTACAATTACGCCGCAGGCAGCACAACTTTTAACCTCATATTTGGGCGCCGATTTGGGGAAAGTGGCAAACGAACTCAACAAACTCATTATTGCCGTTAAAAACACCAATAAAATTACAGCCGACCATATCGAGAAAAATATTGGTTTAAGCAAAGAATTCAACCTTTTGGAACTCCAGAATGCGCTTGGCGAGAAAAATATATTTAAAGCCAACCAGATTATCCAGTATTTCGGAGCCAACCCAACAGCCAACCCCGTGCAACGAACAATTCCCACTTTGTTTGGTTACTTTTCGAATATGTTTGCTTTCCACTTTTTAAAAGACAAATCAGAAAGTAACGTTGCCGCCCAACTGGGAATCCATCCGTTTGTTGCAAAAAATTTAATTGTTGCAGCTAAAAAATACAACGCAACCAAGCTTTACGAAATTATTGGCATCCTGCGCGAATACGATATGAAAAGCAAGGGATACGAGGTTTCGGGAATGGTCAGCACAGCCGATTTGCAGAAAGAAATGATTTACAAAATCTTACACTAAATGATTACACTCATTATTATTGGAGTTACCGGAGCAGTATCGTACCTTGCTTTTCAAAACCCCGGGATATCGGAAAAACTACAGTTTAATGCAGCCAAAGTAATCCATCAAAAACAGTATTACAGGTTGGTTTCTCATGCCTTTATACATGCCAGTTGGTCGCATTTGCTGGTAAATATGTTTGTTCTCTATTTTTTTGGCCAGGGAATGGAACAGCTCTTCAAAAACAATTTTGAGAACAGGTCCACAGCCTATTTTCTGATGCTCTATTTTGGCGGAATACTTGCATCGAATTTTTGGAGTTTAATAAAACACCAGAACAATTATTACTACAATGCAGTTGGCGCGTCAGGCGCGGTTTCGGCAATGCTTTTTGCGTTTATATTTTTTAACCCGTGGGAGAAATTGTACTTTTTTGCAGTAATCCCGATTCCCGGAATTTTATTTGCCGTTGGTTACCTGTTTTATTCTTACCAAATGAGCAAAAACAGTAACGACAATGTTGCCCACGATGCACATCTTTTGGGGGCGATTTTCGGATTTGTTTTTCCTATATTATTAAAACCTGAGCTATTCCAACAGTTTATTGATCGGCTATTTTCTTTTATTTAAGGGTTAGTCAAAATTTAGCCTTTAAAAAATTATATATCTTTGTATTGATGAAATCGAATAAAAAAATAGAACCATTTTTAATGAATCTTAAATTGCGGCTTTTATCTGAAATGCCAAGGATTCAGAAAGAAATTAAACTTTACGAAGAACGGTTATCTACAGGGAAATTAACAAAAAACCATATACCTGGTCCTCAGTTCAATGAATAAAAATCCCATTATGGATTTCATCATTATAAACGGCGAAATAGTTAAGCGATCGGAGACTGGTTTTATTCCTTTCTTTTGGGACGAGCCATTTGTGATTACTCAAAAAATCTGGTTTGGCTTTGGCGGAATCCCTTTGTTTCATGAAAACCTTGAAAATATAAAGCTTGTTTTAAAAACGCTAAATGCAGGTGTTCCCGATTTGCTTAACGATGAACGTGAATTATTCCGGATCGCAAAACGCATGCTGAATAAAAACATGTTTTATCGTTCGGGAATCATTACCTGCCTCATTTACATTGGAAAAACAGAAATCAATACAATTATCAGCAGTTTTGCTTTCCCCGGGTTCGATTTTCCAATCTCTAAACAAGGGCTGATAATTCACTTTTCTGAATTTGAAAAATACTCCGGCAACCCGCTTAACCAATTTGGTTTTTTTAATGCCCCGCAATGGAAATTTGCAGAGGCCAGAAACCGAGGGACAACGTTCAATAATTCAATTTTTTTAAATGAAAAAGGGGTTGCCTGCGATAGTATTTCGGCCAATATTTTCATGATAAAAGGGAAGGCGCTTTATACACCTTCGATTGAAACCGGCTGTTACACCAATAGTTTGAGAAGCCTTGTTCTGGAAACAGCTACAAAAATAAACTTAAAAGTTTTGGAGTCGGATGAAATTACAAAAGAGGACGTTTTTCAAATGAATGAAATTTTTATTGTCGGCGAAGAGCATGGGATTCAGTGGGTTTTGGGTGTCGGCAACAAACGGTTTGTACACCATTATTCTGAAAAAATACACGAACACCTGAACGGGAGTTTAAAGAAATTGGCTAAATAACCTCTCTATTTCGCTGCCCAGCGAAATACAAACAAGGCAATAAAACTGTATAAAATATTGGGTATCCACATCGAAACAAATACCGGGGCCGACCCGCTGATTGCAAAAACCGTTGAAATCTGCATAAAAAGAATGTACGAGAAACTGAGCGCCAGTCCCAATCCAAGGTGAAACCCGAGCCCGCCCTTTATTTTTCGCGACGCCAAACCAACGCCAATTAAAGTTAGAATAAATGTCGAGAAAGGGGTTGCCATTCTTTTGTGTTTTTCAATTTCCCATTCAATAGTATTTACTCCCCTGGTTTTCATTAATTTAATTTCGCTGTTAAGATCTGGCGTTATGTAAGTTTCCATTTCATTTTTCTTAAACCTGAATTCCTCAGGCTTCATATTTAACGTGGTATCAATCCGGTAACCATTTTCAAGCAATTCATAATTATCGAAAATTGTGCGTTTCCAGTAATTATTAATCACCCACTTTCCTAAATCCTTGTCCCAGCGAATGTTGTCTGCCGTGAGTTTTTCCGTGAGTTTTGAACCTTCGAACCGTTCAATTGTAAAGCTGTTTCCAACATCGTTTGGCGTGTAACTTCGAATATAAATATACACGCCGGGTTCTATTTGCCTGTGTATATCGCGTTCAACGCCAACCCGTGTATTTTCAATATTTTTTAACCTGAACTCGTTCATGGTTTTGGTAGCCGGCGGAATAACATAGTTTCCAAGTGAATAACTGAATATCGCGAGGATAAGCGCCGAAACCATGTATGGCCTCATTAACCTGGTATATGATACCCCGCTGCTCAAAATGGCGATGATCTCGGTATTGTACGCCATTTTCGAGGTAAAATAGATTACCGCAATAAATGTAAACAGCGGGCTAAAAAGGTTGGCAAAATAGGGTATAAAATTCAGGTAATAATCAAACACAATCTCTTTTACAGGGAGGTCCTTCGAAAGATATTCATCTAAATTTTCTGATACATCGAAAACAACGGCAATGCTTAAAATAAGCGCGATGGCATAAAAAAAAGTACCAAGAAATTTCCGGGTAATATAAAAATCTATGGTTTTATAGTACTTCATTCGGGTTATTACAATCGTTGTTTAAACTTTGGTACCATTTCATTTTTCCACCCCGAAAAGCTGCCTTCAATAATTTTCCGGCGGGCAGTTTTCACCAGCCATAAATAAAAAGCCAGGTTATGCTGACTTGCAATTTGCGCCCCGAGCATTTCGTTCGAAATAATTAAGTGCCGCAGGTATGCTTTCGAATAAAGGTCAACAAACGACGCCCCATTCACATCGATGGGAGAATGATCGTTTTCCCATTTTTTGTTCCTGATATTTATAGTTCCTTCGCTGGTAAACAACATCCCATTCCGCCCGTTTCGCGTTGGCATTGCACAGTCGAACATATCAATTCCGCGATCAATCGATTCCAGAATATTAACCGGCGTACCCACTCCCATCAAATAACGCGGTTTGTTTTCGGGTAAATCGGCCGTCACTAACTCGGTCATTTCGTACATTACTTCTTCTTTTTCTCCCACCGATAGTCCACCAATAGCGTAACCATCGGCATCGAATGTTTTAACATTGGCAGCGGCTATTTTACGCAAACCGGCAAAAGTACTGCCTTGAACTATTGGAAAAAGGCTTTGGTTGTAACCATATTTTGGTCCGGTTTTATTAAACTGTGCAAAACAGCGGTCGAGCCAGCGCTGGGTTAGTTCCAGCGATTTCTTTGCATAATCATAATCGGCTCCGCCGGGGGTACATTCGTCAAAAGCCATCATAATATCGGCCCCGATTGTACGCTGAATATCCACTACACTTTCAGGGGTGAACTGATGGTATGAGCCATCGATGTGCGACTGAAACTTTGCCCCTGCCTCGCTCAGTTTCCTGATATCGCCCAGCGAGAAAACCTGGTAACCGCCACTGTCGGTTAAAAGTGGCCTGTCCCACAGGTTAAATTTGTGAAGTCCGCCAGCCTTTTCAATCACATCCATTCCCGGACGGAGGTACAAATGATAAGTATTTCCGAGAATTATCTGGGCCTGAATATCATCTTTAATATCGCGGGTGTGAATACCTTTTACGGTGCCGGCTGTTCCAACAGGCATAAAAATAGGCGTTTCGATCTTTCCGTGATCCGTGGTCAAAACCCCTGCCCTGGCTCTTGAGTTGTTTGAAGCCGCTACTAATTCAAAATTCATCAGCCATTTTCGTTTAAAGTGCGCAAATATAACTATTAAACTTGAATTGAACCGGAAGCCAAACCGTGCAAACCTGTTAATAAATTGTAATTGAACCGTTCAAAAAATAAATGGAATTCGACTTGAAATTGGTTTTATTGTTTCCATTTTTGGACTTTTAAAAAGCGTATTCAATTTTAATTATCCTGATGGTTCAACAAATTTACAATACCCTGATAACTTTACAAGGCTTCGAACTTGCACTGGCTTTGGTTTTCGCTGTTCTTTTCATTATCCGCATATTGTTTCTCTTTCTTTTTACAGGAAGAATTTTGTTCCGAAAAAAAATAAAACAAACATCGCCGGCATCACTTTCGCTGATTTATACCGTTAGGAACGAAGAAATCAGGTTAAAAAATAATCTGGCGCCTGTTTTATCGATAAACGATGTTGATTTTGAAGTAATTGTGGTTGACGATTATTCTCAGGACAATTCTTTTCAGGTTTTGGGAATGTTGCGCGGAAGAAGCGACCGCCTGAAAGTTTCGACGCTCCATCAGGAAACCCGATTCTCGACAAAAATGGCCCAAAACCTGGCTTTAAAAGCTGCATCCAACGACTGGATCCTGCCGGTGCCGATTTCTTATGAAAATGCAACACCGGAATGGATTTCGGGCATTTCAAATGCACTCGACAGCGACAAAACTGTTGTGGTTAGTTACAGCAGCGCACAAAATGCCGGTGGATTTATTAACCGCATTTACCGAATCGAAAACTTTTTGTCATTTACAAAAAGCGTTGGATACATTCTCAACAATTTCCCGTTTGTTTATTCCGAAGAAAATGTAGCATTTCAAAAGAAAAAATACTTCGAAATTGGCGGTAACGGGCTGAAAATCAGCGAGCCGTATGCAAATCTTGAATTGCTCATTAATTTCTTTATACGGAAAAAAACAACAACAATCATGTTTCAGGCTGATACCGCAATTAAAAAAACCGAAAACCTGATTTGGAATGATTATCTCGATATCCTGAAAAAAAGCTTACGGATTGAAAAGCATTTGTCAGGTTCAAAGAAAGCAGTACTGGCCTTCGACGAATTTACCAAAATGTTGTTCCCCCCTGCAACTGTTGTTGTAATTATCTTATTAATTGAACTTTGGCCACTATTCTCGGTATTGCTCCTAATAATGTTAATATCTCGTTTGTTTATCATAAAAATTGCACAAAATCGTTTGAATGAACGCAAAATATATATATCTTCGTTAATATACGATTTGGTTGTTCCTTACTTCAAATTTTTCTACCGTTGGTATTTTAACAATCGAGGTCAAAAACATAAATGGAAAGTGAAGGTTTAAAATTGTCGGAGAAGGCGCTACATGATTACGAACTGGTGCAGAAAGCCTTGCAAGGCGACGAGAAAGCCTTTGCCCGTTTATTAAACCGCTACAAAGACACCATTTATTTTATGCTCCTTAAAATGCTGAATAACCGCAGCGACGCCGAAGATTTAACGCTTGAAGCCTTCGGGAAAGCATTTAAAAACCTTCACCAGTACTCGCCAACTTACGCATTCAGCACCTGGCTGTTTAAAATTGCCTCGAACAATTGTATCGACTTTTTGCGCAAAAAAAAGGGAACAATTATTTCGCTTGAAAGCGAAAACGGGCAAATTGAAATTGGCGAAGCTGCAAAACTAAAATCGAAAGATTTAAACCCCGAAGAAAGATTAATCAGAAAACAAAAAGCAATATTGCTGCACAAGGTGGTGCGCCGCTTAAAACCTCATTATCAGACTTTGGTTGAGTTAAGATATTTCAACGAATTGTCGTACGAAGAGATCTCCAAAGAGTTAAAACTGCCGCTCGGCACGGTAAAAGCCCAGTTGTTCAGGGCCCGCCAAATGTTGTTCAAACTGATTGAAAGTACCGAAATGAACGATCACAATTAAGCGGCATGAACATCATTTTCAAATATTTCCCAAAACTCGACGAAACACAACGTTCCCTTTTTGAACAGTTACAACCTACATATGCCGAATGGAATTCGCAAATAAATGTGATTTCGCGAAAAGATTTCCCTGAATTTTACGAACACCACGTATTACATTCTCTGGCCATTGCAAAACTCATTAGCTTCACACCCGGCACAAAAATACTGGATGTTGGCACCGGCGGTGGTTTCCCCGGTATTCCGCTGGCAATTCTGTTCCCAAAAGCCCAATTCCACCTTGTCGATTCGATTGGCAAAAAAATTAAGGTTGTGAATAGTGTAATTGAATCGCTGGGTTTACAAAACGTTACTGCACAGCAAATACGGGCAGAAGAACTTACCGAAAAATACGATTTTGTGGTGAGCCGCGCCGTGACCCGTTTACCCGAATTTGTGCCGTGGGTGCGTAAAAACATCGCCCAAAAACAGATTAACGCCATGCCCAACGGCATCATTTATTTAAAAGGCGGCGACATTACCGACGAGATCAAACCCTTTAAAAACCGTGTTTTTGTAAAAAACCTCTCCGACTGGTTCGACGAGGAATTCTTTGAAACGAAGAAAGTGGTGCATTTAGGGGTGTAATCGAGTCACGCAAGGGAATTTCACCCTCACGTTCTCACGGAACCCTGAATGTTTTCAGGGCAGGTTGTGCTTGAAACTCCCGCAGTTGGTGTTCTTGTCATTCCGTCAATTTAAATTTGTGTTCTGCACAGTCAATTCGTAATTCTGTGTCTGCAAGTTTTGTGTTTAAAAGTTCACAAAAATGGTTTTGTCCATTTTTGTTTGCTTTATAAAAGTGGCAAGTAAAACACATTCTTTGAATTGTAATAACGCCAGTTTTATTCAAATGATGAATGATATCTAACAAACTTAACAATAGATTTTCTTTGTCGGTTGAACATAACTTCTCAATAGGGACTTGTATTTGTTTTGCAAACAAAGATGTCTGTTCTGCAATATCTTTTCCTTTTGGGGTTAGATGGATGATGTAACTTCTTGTATCGTGTTGCTCGTATTCCTTTTTGATAAGTAATTTCTGGTCAAGTGTTTTAATAGTGTCACTAATGGTTGCTTTTGTAATATTAAATTCGTCAGCCAAATAGCTCACTTTTCTTTTTTGGGATGAATGATGTAATAGAAAAACAAGCACCTGCACTTGAATTGGACTTAACGAAAATTCTTTGCTTTCGTTCCAAAGCAATACTCTAAATGCTTGCGAAACTCTTTCTAATGAAGCAATGATTTTACTTTCGATACTTGAATTTTGATGTTCTAAATCAAATGCCGATTTTTTCATTTAACCACAATTTTCCATTTCAATAATAAAATATCCCTTCTTCTTAATGTCCGCTTCCCACTGCGGTTGAATATCCCTGACGTGGCATCGTCTGCATTCTTTTGCGGTCAATGGTTGTCCTTCCTGGCCTTTGGCTTTTAAATATTCTATGCCGTATTTATAAATTATGGCCGTATCCCTATCCTCTTCCGGAGCGATGATGTCAAAGTGCATTACACTACCGTCGTTTTTTGTTATATAAGTGTCCCAAACCGTTACTTTCATTTTGTTTTGTCATTTGCTCGAAATTTTGCCAACTATGCAACTCACTTTACTCTTAAGTTGCGTTAATAATCCGTTCTTTTCTGTTTGCATTTATTCGTTTGATTATAATTTCTTTTTTAAAAATTAAAGTTGCCACACAAAGGTAGTAATCCTAACTTTATGTGGCTAACTTTTTTAACCTTTAACGTCAGCCATTGAAGCGCCAAAGTTAATATGAAGCACATTTCCGTTTGGTGTTACCAAAGCCGGAACAGATTTTACACCTGCTTTTTCTGCTTCGTCAATTCTTGTTTTGTCGTTACCAAAGTGAACTACATCCACATTGTTAGCGCCAAGTAGGTTAATGATGTCGTGTTCTGCACTTACGCATACCGAACAACCTGCGTGATAGAAAACTGATTTGCCCATTTGTTTATGAATTTAAATTGTTGTGACATTATTGTCGGCACAAATATAGTTAGGATAACTAACATAGCCAAATTAAGTTTTCAACACGGTTAAATTTTGTCAATTTGAAGGTTTGGTTGGCCTGGCGCTGTTGGTTTTTTCACTTCTGACATTTGTCTGAATTGCCCTTGATTTTTTACACTTTTAAAAACTTTCCCGACTATGCCAACTTATCTTTGCCCTTTCACAATAGGTTAAGACAGGCATACCCACTCCACAAAATGGGTATGCCATTAAAAAATCCCAATTACATGTATTGATTTAATCCTGCAATTGTTTTATTCATATCCCGCTCTAATTTCAGTAAATTGTTTACACTTTCGTAGTAGATAGAAAGTTCAAGAATATAGTTAATCAGTGTAATTTCGCCCTTGTCAAATGCCTTTTTTAGAAGTTCTGAATTATTGAAGGCCACTAATTTTGCTTTATAATCGTTTGCACTGTTTTGCAGGGATATTGCCTTTGTATGAAGCGCTTTTAAATGGCTATATAACTGAATCTTATTATCGGCTGCCGCATTTTCAAGCGCTATGTCATTTGCTTTTGCATATTTTACTGTATTTTTATTTCCCCACAAAGGAATGGACAAGCCCACGGAAACACCTTTAAATTCCTGACCAACGACCGATTCGCTCATATAACCAGCTTGAAACTTCGGCAAACTCATAGCTTTTTTTAGGCTTATTTGTTTTTGGCTTATTTCAATTTCCTTTTTTAACCAATTTAATATAGGATTGCTTTGCTCGGCTTGCACATACCATTGCTCAAAATCCATCGGTAAAACTTTAGCTTGAAATTCATTCTCAGAAAAGTTGATTAAAACACCACCATTTAAACGTGTCAATTCAGCCTGTAATGCTTCTTGTTCAATGGTAAGCGATTCCATTTCTTTGCCCACGTTCAGCAAGTTTAATTGTGCTTTGTTGAATTCCAAAATATTGGTTTCGCCAACTTCCATTTTCAATTTATAAGCATTGGCAATGCTTTGGGCATGGTTCAGCCTTTTAGAAAGTTCAGACTTTAAAGCATTTGTATAAATCAAATTGTAACATATTATTCGTGCATTAAAAAGCAACTCTTTTCGTTGTTTCTGATATTCAAGTTCAACCTGATCGTTTTTAATGTTTGAAATTGCCTTTTTATTACTGTAAGCTGTTGGAAAATCGAATAGTTGCATTGCGCTAAAATCAGTGCGGTTACCAATAACATCATTCCCCCACAAATAATTGAATTCAATTTCAGGGCTTTGAAGATAGTTGCCAGTCTTGTTGCCAATTTTATCGGCTTCGGCTCTTTTACTTAATGCGACAAGCGTTGTATTGTTTTTTTCTATCTCGATTAAAATATTGTCAATATTATTCTGAGAGAAAAGAGATAAATTAAACACTATTATGCTTAATACAATAAATATTGTTTTTTTCATAAGTTCTCATTTTTAATGAACCTCCGATTGCTTAAAATGCTGTAAACTATTGGCACAATAAAAATATTGAGCAAAGTAGATGTTAATAAGCCACCCAAAATTACTTGAGCCATTGGGCTTTGAATTTCGTTGCCAGGCAAGTCCCCTTTCATGGCCAAAGGAATTAACGCCAAAGCTGCCGTAAGGGCTGTCATTAAAATTGCGTTCAATCGGTCTGACGAGCCTTTTGTTACAGTTTCTGTCAACGATACACCCTGGTTTTGCAATCTTTGGTAATTTGAAATCAGAAGCATTCCATTGCGTGTTGCAATTCCAAAAAGAGTAATAAAACCAATAATGGCCGGAATGCTTAAAATTCCCGAAGTAAAATAGATTGCAAACACCCCCCCGATTAATGCTAATGGTAAATTAAGCAAGATGATTCCGGCAAGGTTGAAATTTTTAAATTGCTGAAATAGTATAAAGAAAATTACCATTATTGCAAGTATTGAAGTCAGCATTAAGGTTCTTGATGCTTTGGCTTCACTTTCAAACTGGCCGCCATATTCAATTCTATAACCCTCGGGCAGTTCAACATTGTCGGCTACTTTACTTTGTATTTCTTCAACTACACCGCGCAAATCTCCTCCTGCTACGTTTGCAGCTATTACAATTTTTCGCTGAACATTCTCTCTGGTAATTGAACTTGGCCCCGAAACCGAAACAATGTCAGCCACCTGCTCCAATGGCACTTTTTTGCCATCGTGCGTATCAATAAGCACTGCCCTGATGCCTTCAATGGTTTCCGTATAATCTTTATTGAGACGCAAGATCAGGTCAAATCTGCTTTGGCCTTCGTAAATGTCTGCCAGCTTCTCGCCACCAAAAGCAATATCTACAAACTTGTTAAACTGTCCGGTAGTGATGCCGTATTGAGCCAGCATGTCGCGATTTGCCCTTATTTGTATCTGGGGTATTTCAACTTGTTGGTCAACATTTACATCAACCAAACCTTCAATATCGACAATCGCACTTTTTACCTGATTACCGATGATAAACATTTTATTTAAATCGTTGCCAAAAAGCTTGATGGCAATATTTGCCCTTGTGCCCGAAAGCATGTGGTCTATCCGGTGACCAAGTGGCTGCCCAACTGTTGCAGCAATGCCAGGGATACGCGCAATGGTTTCTCTAACATCAGCCATAAACTCCTCGCGGCTTCTATTTTCAAGTTTAAATGTAGCATCAATTTCGGCGCTATTTACTGTTTGTGAATGTTCGTCCAATTCACCCCTGCCGGTTCTTCGGGCTGTACCCTGAATTTCAGGAATTGCCAGTAATTCGGTTTCAACCAGATTTCCTAATTTGTTGCTTTCCTCCAATGATGCGCCCGGCACTGTAACAACCGACAATGTAAGCGAACCTTCGTTAAACTCAGGCAAAAAGCTACGCCCCATACTTAAAAGCGCAACAAGGGAAATCACGAACAGGCCAAGAGAAGATAAAACTACTGCCCTCTTGTGTTTCAACGACCAGGTAAGTGATTTTTCGTAGTAAAAAATCAGTTGACGCACCAACCATTTTTCTTTCTCGTTTTTTGCAAGATACGTTTCATTGGCAAGCATTAATTTGGATAACAGGGGGGTTAGGGTCAACGCCACTAAAGTAGAAACAAACAAAGAAACCAGAAATGCTATGCCAAGAGGTTGCAGCATGCGCCCTTCCATGCCCGACAGAAAAAACAGGGGCATAAATGCTGCCGCAATTATTAATGTGGAATTGAGTATTGATGCACGTACTTCCTTTGATGCTTCAAAAACAACGGTAAACGAAGATTCTCTTTCTTGCGGTGGTTTCTGCCGGTTCTGCCTTAACCGTTTATAAACATTCTCAACGTCAACAATGGCATCATCTACCAGCATCCCAATGGCTATTGCCATTCCGCCCAAACTCATGGTGTTTATGTTTAGGCCCAAAGCTTTTAGAAACAATATCGCTCCAAGTAATGACAAGGGAATTGCTGTTAGCGAAATAATTGTTGTGCGAAAACTTCCCAGAAACAGGAACAAGATGATTACAACAAAAAAACCTCCTTCGATTAAAGCATTCTGCACATTATAGACCGATGTTTCAATAAAATCGGCCTGACGGAAAATTCTTGTATCTAAACGCACATCGGCAGGCAAGGTTTTTTTAAGTCCGTTTAAGTTTGCTTCAACCAAATTTGTAAGCTCCAATGTATTGGTTTTGGGCTGCTTTGATATGGCAAGAATAATTGCAGGCCTGGCGTTTTGAGAAGCATGACCCATTTTAATTGCTCCCCCAATTACAACTTCCGCAACGTCTCTTACCCTAACAGGTTTCCTGTTCCTGGATTTTATGAAAGAATTACCTATTTCTTCCACATCATGCGTTCGTGCAATTCCCCTTACAACATATTCATTTCCATGCTGCCTTACTGCACTTCCAGATGAATTTTGGCTTATCCCTTTACAGATTTCAGCCAATTCAAGCATTGAAACATTGTAGTATTTCATTTTCTGGGGATTGGCTAAAACCTGGTATTGCTTGTAATCGCCTCCAATAATGGTTACCTGCGAAACTCCACCGGTAGCCAAAATCAGTGGTTTTACATTCCATTCGGCAATGGCCCTTAAATCCATCATACTGGTGCTATCGGCCTGAATCCCAATAAGGAATATTTCGCCCATAATACTCGACTGCGGCGCAAGGGTTGGCTGGCCAACACCCAAAGGCATTGTTGATGAAATACTTATGAGTTTTTCACTTACAATTTGCCGGGCTTTAAATATGTCGGTGCCCCAATCGAATTCGACCCAAACAAATGAAAAACCCTGCGAAGAAACTGAACGCACCCGGCGTACATCGGTAGCTCCGTTTACAGCCGTTTCAATCGGGAAAGTGACTAATCGTTCTACTTCCTCCGATGCCATGCCGTGAGCATCTGTCATTACAACCACGGTTGGAGATGTAAAATCAGGAAAGACATCTACATCCATATTTATGGCGGTTCGCGTACCGACAACCACCAACAGCAATGAACAGAGCAAAATTATATATTTGTTGTTCAGTGAGAATTTTATAATATCATTCATAATTTATCATTTATTCCTCAATGAACATGACCAGAATGAGCATCCAATGTACCTGTTGCCTGTGCAAGTTTAACCAGAATAGCTCCCGTAGTAACGATTCTTTCCTGCTCTGTAATACCTTTCAAAATTTCAGTTTTTATACCATCGGTTGTACCCACTTTCACTTCTCTTTTTTCAAATAGTTCGGGATGAACCTGCACAAAAACAAAATACGAACCTTGTTCTTCCAATAAAGCAGCATTTGGAATGGTTAATGCCTGATTGTTAGTGAGTGTTTTTAAATAAAGCACAACAAAACCACCTGAAAAAAAGAAACCTTTGTTGTCAATCTGCAGATTAACAGGAAGTAAAAAATTATCATTATTGGTATTTCTGCCAAACGATACAATTTCCCCGTTTAGTTCCCCAAGTGTATAGGTTTGATTGTTGTGCAGGGTACGAATATTTGCCGCATTAATTGTAGCCAATATGGGTGCATATTTTTGCTGAACTTCAGCCTTTAACAAAAGAGTTTTGTTCTGTGAAACTGTAATAATTGGCTGTCCGGCTTCAACATATTGCCCGTTTTGCACATAAACCTGTTTGATAAAACCATTCATGGAACTTACCACATCCTGACCCGAAGCATTAAAGTTTTTTTCCAGGTTGTCGTAATTTGCTTTGGCGTTATCGTATTGATTTTTTGCGTTAAGCAAGTCTTTTTCAGATGTTATTTTATCCTTCGCCAACTCAGTCAATCGCTCATAATCGGCTTTTGCCTTTTCGTAATTGTTTTTTACTTCCTGAAAAAGAACTGTCGGGTTATTGTTGCCCATGCCACTTCCTGCTATTGAAAAAAGGGTTTGCCCCTTTGAAACTTGCTTGCCCTCCAACACGTTTTCGGCAGTAAAAATTACAATTCCGTTTGTTTTGGCAGTAATTATTGTTTCGTCGCCCTGGGTTGACTGTACCTGGGCCGTGGTTTTAATGATCTGGCCAAAAGGTTCAACTTTTGGGTGTTCAGTTGCGAAATCAATTTTCCACGATTGCTCTTTGGTAAACGCCACGCTATTGACACTGCTCAACTCGATCAGGGCTGCGGCATGTTCGGCTTCGTGTTTGTCGGCATAGACTTTAATCCCGCTCACAACAATTTGCGACTCTCCTTTTTCTGTTTTAACTGAAAAAATAATGCGCCCTAAGCCAGCCATATCCGGTTGAAGCGTAAATGCGTAAATACCGGTTCGCGTTGGTTTTTCCAAAGTTTGACGGATACCACTTTCACCAACAATCAGACTAACGGTCACAGAGCCGATTTCGAGCGGTTTAAAATTTTCTAACCAGGTAAAGTGGGCTAAAATTCCGGCATTGTTCCCAACAACTAACGGGCCGGCTTCGGTAAAAACTTCAAAATCGGCATTGTATGCTGCAAGCTGCAGTTTTGTATCGTGGGCATGTTCTTCAGGGTTTTGTACCCCTTTGTTTTTGCAACCAAATGCCAGGGTTGCAAGGAAAAGTATATATATGCATAATTTCATTTCAATTGATTTATGCTGATTATTAATGTTTATGTGGTTTCCCGTCGTGTTCGTGAATAGGGTTTTGCTCTGGCTTATGATTGCTCAAACTATCAGTTTCAGTAGTTAAAGAATCTGTAGCAACCACAAAAGTTTCCTGTTCCGGAGTTGGTTGCTCTGCATGGTCGGAATGAACGCTTCCGTCTTCGTGCGTATGTGTGTTTGGCTTTTGACTTTTTTGACCGCAGCCTGCAAAAATCAATGCAACTATTGCTGTTGAAATTAGAAAATATCTCATTTTAAGTGTTGTTTAAAATTAATAGATTGAAAATAAATCAATTGTACCGCAATTTAATAGTCATTGCGGGATAAATAATTTTAAACAACCGGAGGCGCCCTTAAACCAAGACCGTTATTAATAAAAGTGGAATATAAAGATGAAGGGATGTCAAAAAAAGGCGGGGGAATATTAAAGAAATGAGGAATGATAATATCATTAGTTGTCCATAATATCAAATTGTTGATTACAGGTTTTTCGTTATTTTGAGAGTTAATGTTAAATTCAAAACGTGTAACCTGAATGGGTTGATTCAGCAGACAAAAATATGAATTGCCATGATCGTTATCGTTATTATTTGAATCAGGAACATCATGTTCGTGCGACTGTCCATGTGAATGTGAATGATGGAAAAAAATGTGGGCAATTCCATCGATATGCCTGTGTGGCACAGCAATGTGAGCCAATAAAATGATATTGGCCATGAGAATAAAAAATATCGCTGTAATTTTTTTAATCATACTTTGAATAACACATGCAAAGATAACGCTAAAATTTTTGAATTGATTCATTGAAAATCATTTTTTCCTTGCCGGGAAACATCAATCGGGTTTGCGGTTCCCTTAATAAGCCCGTTTCAGGGCAATGGGAAACCTAAAGGTTAAATTAGTTAATAATTCCGCTGTAAATGTGCAGTTGTAAACGACTGAAATAAGTGTACGGATTACAAATCAGTGCCAGCGGGGGGTTGGCTCCCGAAAAACCGGGACAAGTATTGCAGTTCTTTTGCAACCCTTTGGTTTTAGTGTTGGCTTGTGCGGCTTGCAAATGTGTATGTCTGCGAAGGGTTGGCATTATTCTACTGTTTTTATTGTTTCGTCACCGCTTATGTTTCTCACTTTTATTCTCAAAGGCTTTTTGTCGCTGGTAATTTTACCATCCCAAAAGTTTTTTGATTTTACACCGTTGGTAATTACATAACCGAGTTTGTCAATTTTAATTTCGGTGGTGCTGTGCCATTGTCCTTCGGTGTTTTCGCAATCAAGGGCAATAAGTTCTATGAGTTCTAAACCTTCTTCGCTGATGTTGATAGGATTGAATTTTTTTCCTTTGGCTATGGATTGTAAATTTCCTTTTTGGTTGAACTCACCAATTTTCTGAATTAATCGGTCGCTTATCAATTTTGTGATTTCGGTTGTAAAAACACCTTCGGTTTCGGTGGTCGTAAACTCAATAATATCTTCAATTACTACATCGTGAAGCAGGTTTTTCAAGTCTTTTAGCTCAACATCTATCTCGGTGGCGTTATTGTCTTTGATGAATTTTTCTAATGCTTTTTGGTCGTCAATGTCAATGTAGTAAACGATTACTTTTTTAGCGTTCACTTCTAAGTTTTGTAATTCCTGATTGATGATGGTGTTAATGGTTGGAATGTCCAAAACCTTTTCTTGCGTGTTGAGTAAATTAGGAACGTAAACGGGAACAATGCCTTCTTTGCTTTTAGTAATTGCTCCAAACCAAAAATTACTGATGCCTTTTACTCCTTTTTGCAAACCGGGAATAAGTGTTGCCAATTTATCCATTGTTTGCTGTGGATTGCGGAATAAACTCACACCGTCTTTAATTTCAAAAATTTGAAAATTTGCCTTTGCTTCTTTTAGTCTATCTCTTACGGTTTGTATACTATTGATGCCAATATCGTTATGAATAAATTTTCTGCCTAAGTCGTTTGCGGATTTTGCGGTTACGCCACTGCCACCAAAAAAATCTGCGATTATCATATTTTCATTGCTACTGGCTTTTATGATTCGTTGTAATAAAGCTTCTGGTTTTTGAGTTGCATAATCCAATCGTTCTTTTGCCATTGGGTTTACAATAGGTATATCAAGCCATAAATTTTGAATTAGTTGACCTTGGTATGTATCCGCATAAATTTTTCGATAAATTCTACCTGTACCATTTTCGGGTATTACAAGTTCATTGTTATTAAATAGCTCTTGCATTCTTGTTTTGCTATATAACCAACCATTTTCAGGAGGTTCTATGCCATTAAATACATATTTTAGATTCGGACGGAATAATGAGTTAACAAGAGGTGATTTCATGTATTTTCGACCATCACCATCATCATAAACAAATCTTTCGGCAAGATAATTTTGAGTATTTTCATCTTCTAAAGAATACTCTGCATTAAAAACATATTCATCACCAATGCAGTACCAAAATATTGTATCATTTGTTATTCCAAATTGTTTTGAAGCATAAGAAGTAGCTAATTTTCTTCTCCAAATAATTTCATTAACAAAATTATCCTCTCCAAAAACCTCATCCATCAATATTTTTGCATAATGTGAAATATGCCAATCAAGATGTAAATAAATACTTGCAGTATCACTCATCACGCTTTTGATTGCCATCAGATTTTCATACATCCAATTCAGGTAATCTTCCTTTTGCCAAATATCGCCATACATCTTTTCCTCAAATGCTTTGAGTTCATCAATGTCCATTTCTTGCTCGGCTGCTGCTATTTTTTCTGCAAGTTTTGGGTTTCTGCGTAAGTAAACTTTTTTGGCATAATCAGCACCGCTGGCAAAAGGTGGGTCAATGTAAACTAAGTCCACTGTAATTCCTTGTTCTTTCAAGTAGGCACAAGCCGAAATACACTCTCCACGAATTACCAAATTTTCAGAAGGTTCGCCTACTGTTTCCAATGGCTCTACTTCGTAGTAAGGCATACCTCTTTTTATGCGGTCGTAAACCTTATCGTTTTCACGGTAACGTAAAACCCTTTGTGTTCGGGTAATGTTATCTAATATCGCTTGTCCTTCAACCGTGTTAGGGTAATATGGAATGTATTTTATTGGCATATCTTAATCGTTAAAAAACTGGTTTAACTTGTTATTCAATTTTGTGATGTTGGCTGGAATGTTCTTACTGTCTTCCAAATACAGGAAGTCAAAACGTTGGTAGCCGAATTTTTCTTTGTTGATTTTTAAAAACTCAGTTTCAACAAAATGTTTTCTTTTTAAAAAATCAGGGTTGTCACTAAAACCTTCTCCTTTGGTTTCAATCATTAGTACCTTATGAATTTTATCCTTTTGCGTTCGCTTAATTATTAGAAAGTCGGTTGTGTATTGTCCTACTTTATTCCATCGTTTGGCGGTATTTTTAGCGAAGCAATCAATTTTAAATTGGTTTAGATTATTATCTCCATTGTAATAAACCTCTAATTGTTTGTTTTTGAAATCTGAAAGTTGCAAAGTTTTTTGAATTGTTTCCAATTCAAAACCACTGCTTCCGCTTCCGCCAAAGTTGTAAGGCAAATAGTGGAAGGAATTGTTTTTAGCTTTTACAACAGGCGAATAGTCTTTCTGTGCTTTAAAATCTTCCCATTCGGGTGCCCATTTTTCCATTCCCTGAGCTTTCATATTTTCAAACATAACATCATAAGCCTTTCTAATTTCTGCCCAGTCAAAATCTACTTCATCATTGCTTTTATCTAATTCAAGAATTTTATTTGTGTCGGCTTCGTTCGGATAAAGTTTTGGATTTTTCTCTACATCGGTCAAACGTTCAGCAATCAATAATTCCGCTTGTTTCGGAATTACTTCTGTGTCTGTTTGTAAATCTCTTTTGATGCTAAATGCAACACGAATTTTAGATTGTATCAGATGCAAATCATACAATTCATTGAAAAAGCGGTTTCCGTCTTTTTCAAAAGAAACGGTTTCAAATATTTCGTTTAGTTCTGTGTCGTATTGGTGCAATTGCGTTTCCGAAATCAAACCAAAACTTTGACGGCTCATTTCAAAAAGCCATTGGTTGTAATTGGCAAATGCAATTCCTGTTTCGTTAATGATGTCAATAGTCCCGGTATCAATGTTTGAAATTTCGCTTGTGCTTATCAAAGCCGAAGCCTTGTAATCTTCCATCTTTTTAATGATGGCTTTTAACTTGGCTTTTGTGTTTGCTGTTTCTTCCTCGTCAATACTCTGATAGGTAACTTTCATTTGATAAAATTCCACTTTCGGCAATTGCAAATATTCCATACGGCTGTGGCGTTCCACCATTTCGGCTTTACCAATGCGTTTGGTGCTGTTCAGTTCGTCAATGCTGCTGTTTTGCTCTTGCTTTAACTGCTTATTCAGCGTATCGGCATTGTCTTTATTCAGCCAAATCAAAGCGGTTTCTTCTTTTCCTTTATCCACTTGTCGTAAACACCTGCAACTGGTTTGTAAAACCATATTTTGTGGGCTGTCGCCTTTTTGCGAAAGAATTACACCTGTTAAACTTGGGCAATCCCAACCTTCTTTCCCAACTTGAACTAAAAGAATGTAACGTTTTTTTGAAATAGCCAAATCCAATGAACGAAACTCTAATTCATTCTCTTTTGGCAAAGTGTATTTTTTATTTCCTCCGTGAAATTTCAAAATTTCTGCAGGATTGATTTTTAATTCGCTTGTCAAGAACGGATAAACTTCTTCTTCTAAAACCTCAATGTTACTGCAATAGATAGCTATTTTAGCAATAGCACCATTTTCATAAACTGTAGTTTTGTAAAGTGTATCAAAGTCCTCAATTCCTTTTTTAATGATTTGAAAACGGTCAAGGTTTTGCCCAATTTTTACCGTTGGTGTTTTCAGAAATTTCTTAATGGCTGTTACCAACGGATAATAATAAACTGTGTTGGTGATTTGCGAAAACTTAAAAGCGTAATCACCTGCTTTGATGGTTTCAGCACCTTGTAAATAAGGAGTTCCCGAAAAACCTAAAACGGTTGTGATGTTTCCTTTGCTGTGCCAATAATTTACGGCTTGCCGTAATTTAATATCATCGGTTGCAGCGTGGTGAACTTCATCTATTAGAATTGTAAGGTTTGGGATTTGTCCGAACAATCTTTTTAAATCGTTGCTGGTATCTTTTTCTTCTTCTTCAAGTTCCAATTCTGTTTGAGCATTGAATTTAAAACTTTCTAAAATCACTTTCTCCGCATTTACAACAAACACTTGCCCGAATGGATTAGGTAAGCAAGCGTTTACTTTTTGTGCATTTGGGTTTCTTGCCTTGTTACTTTTCTTGGCTGATTTCTGTTCGTCCAAAACATCAAACTTCAATAGTTTTTTCAGTTTGCTTGCCGATGGTTCGGGCAATACCCAGGAAGGGTCGTAATTTTCAATTGTCTTTAAACTCGGAACAATAGAAGATTTTAAGCCCGAAGGAATAAGCACCAAAAAATTATGTGCAAATGCTTTATTCTCTGGTTCATTGTCGGCAAAATACAAGTCAAGATAAATGAAAGCAGCCATCAGAAAAGTTTTACCTGCACCCATCGGCAAACTCATTAAGTAGTCGGCATAGCTTACATTATAGAAAATGCTTTTAATAATGGTGTCGTAATCTAATTCGCTTGGTTTGTCAACGATTAGTTTTTCCAGTTCGGGAAGTAAAGAACCGTTTCCGTTTTTTGTCCTTGCAAAGTCATACAATGCAAAAGCGTCTTTGTTGGCGGTTAAAAAATCTCTTGCCTTTTGATTAATATTCAGTTTTGATAAGTCTGTGCCGTTGGTGAAAAAGCCTTCTGAAAAAAGTTGCCAAAGAGGTTTATTCTGTCCTTCAATTTTCAAAAACAGATACGTTTCTATCGCTTCAATTTGCGTGTCACGCAACTGTCCTTTGTCGCGGATATACTTTATCAAATCACTAATGGTGCAGTCGTCAGACTGCAACCATTTGTTTTTCTTTTCATATATGATATTATTTAACATCCTTCTTCTCTATTAATAAGTCCTTTACTTCAACTTCAAGTATATCGGCAATATGATATAAAACTTCTAATCTAGGTTGTTGTCTATTTTGCACATATGAGTTTACCATGTTGTAACTTTTCCCCAACTTGTCAGCCAACCAAGTCTGCTTTATTCCTTTTTCGTCCAGTACTTCTTTTATTCTGTTCATTGACCTTTAAATTATCAAGTTGCAAAAATAGTAAATTGTATTATTTATCTCACTTTTCAAGATATAAATAAATCATAAACTTATCAACAATGTACGGTGTGTGTCGGAAAAATGAAGGCTCTTTTGGCTGCGAAGTTGTCGCCCGTGCGTTGGGGCAGCCAAAGTCGAGTAGGCAAAGGGAATTTCACCCTAAGCCTCTCACAAAACCGTACGGGAAACTCTCGCTTCATACGGCTTTTGTCAATTTTAAACCTGTTACTAAATAGCCATGTTGCCATGTTGCAAGCAAAGTTGGATTCGACT
>CAMTWS010000060.1:0-39249 GCA_947085485.1 uncultured Prolixibacteraceae bacterium | reverse complement strand
CTCTTTCATCGGCCTCTGTAAAATAGGTGATTGCATTAGGAATACTGATAGCAAGCATTTGGCTTGGATATTTTTGTTTGTGCCAGTCAATGATTTGATGTAATGTAAAATGTTTTAATAATTCATGCAAATCCCAGAAATCCTTTTTTTTGCCTCTACCTAATATTGCTTGAATTTTCATAGCAGCAATATCCGCACTGCTGTAAAACCGAATTCCATTTTCTGTTTCAATCGGGGCAATTGGCAAGTGGGGAAAATAAACAATATCAACTTTTACTTTATTGAGGTAGCAGAATATCCCTATATTTTTATGCCCACTTTCAAAATAAAATTCGTTTCCAAATTCAAATTTTAATTCATTTTCGATTTCTGAATGGTCAAATTTTTCATGGTAAAACAAGTCCAAATCTATAGAACTGCGGTGGCCATACTTCAGTGATAAAGCAGTTCCTCCAACCAAGGAAAAGGGTTGAAAAGATGGAAGTTTCATCAACTTCTTCAATATGGACAGAGTCCCGGGTTCAACTGTCTTAGTATATAACATCTAAATTCTTCAATTGGTTTGTCAATTACTGCACTGGCGAGGTGTATCCGGTGTTCAGGTAAAAATCTGGTATTTAATAATACTTCGGCAACCTTTTCATCGCCATAATATCTCCTGCACTGGCGAATGTCTTCCACATCGCCCCGCTCGAAAACCCGCTCAATAACGAAGTTGGCTTTGGCATCATAATCAATCTGCTCAAAGTTAACGTCCCAAAAAATGCGCTTTTCAAATATGGGTTTCTGTTTTGTCTTCATACAACGAAGATAATCAAAACGTATTGATGGTGAGTAATAACTATCCTTAATATTTTATGCCGTTTTCCAGTAATTCGACTTGACAAGCACTTTATTTAAATAAATCGGAATGTGTGCCAGTGTCAGCGAAATAGACAATTTTTTTGTCTGTATCCTTTTTATAAATCAACAGCCAATCCGATAATATATGACATTCCTTTTATAGCTTTTTTTAAATTGGTTGGAGAATTCGTGTGTAAACATTATTCATTTAGTTTTTCCATAAATTCATCCACAGTTGTGCATTTAACTGTTTGTCCTGTTTCAATCTCTTCTATTGCATTTTTTAGTTGAATAGATGGTTCTTTAACCACAGAAATCTCTACATGTGGGTTATACCCGAATTTTTTTATGACCTTTAGCAGGGTTGTTAAATCTTTATCATCAAGTACATCGAATGCTACGGTTTTCATATTCTTTTATTTGCTGTAAAATTACAATAATTCCATAAAAATACTAATCTCTTCAATTCGCAAATCACCGTTTCCATTTCATCGTTTGCCCCATTTAAATGCTTCGTTTGTCTAAAAAATATATTGGTTGTTATTCATTTAATTAATTTTATACTCAAACTTGAATTCATGCTGACAATAGAACCTTACATCGACCATTTTATTTCCATCTGGGAAAACAGCCCGACACATTTGCCTGTTTTTAACCGGGTTTATTCTGAAACTGAACAACTGGAACGGGAGGATAATTTTGAGCAGATTCAGCTAAAATTAAAATCGCTGCAATCGCGTTCAGCCATTAAAAAGCTGAAAAATAGTAACCCTGAAAGTAAATTCTTTCCTGTTTTCAGGTCGTTTTTACAAGGTGTTTTCGATTTTGAAGATGCTCATCTTGACATTATTCTTTCTGAACAATTCAGAAGTGTGAGCAAAGACTTTTTTTATAAATCACGCGAATTTGGCCCTGAACTTTCACCCGAAAATATCTATCAGGGCATTCGCAACGTATGGATTATGAATGGTTTGCAGCTAATGATGAATATTCCGGTAGAAATAACACCTTCGGTTTTTGCATACAGCATGATTTATCCTTACAGTGATAATTTGCTGGACGATCCAAATATTTCGGGGAAGGAAAAGCAGGAATTCAGCGTTAGGTTTAACCGGCGTTTGCATGGCGAGAACATTACACCGTTAAATCATACCGAAGAACAACTGTTTCAACTGGTTGGCATGTTTGAAGACCAGTACAACCGGACAGATTTTCAGGAAGTTTATCACAGTTTATATGCAATCCAAAAGGGGCAAACCGATAGCCTGAAATTGTTAAAATCGGGAGATTTATCAACAAATGAAGTTCGGCGTATCTGTTTCGAAAAGGGCGGGGCTTCGGTATTGGCCGATGGTTACCTTGTTGCCGGAAAACTAACACACCGGCAGGAACAGGCGCTTTTTGGCTATGGGGTTTATTTGCAATTGCTCGACGATATCCAGGATATAAAAGAAGATACCGACGCCCATACGCATACCATGTGTACGGCTTTGAAAAGTAAAAACCTGAATGAATTTGTAAACCAAACGATTCATTTCGGAAGGAAAGCGCTGGAAGAAATGAAATGTTTTGAGGCAACAAATGTTGAAATGTTTTTGAATTTAATGAACCGCAGCATTGAATCAATGTTAATAGAATCGGTAGGGTTAAACGATTCAGGATTTTCAAAAGACTATTTGACGGAAATGGAGAGATTTTCACCGTTGCACTTCGATTATATCCGACAGAAAAAATCACAATCAAAATCGCACCGGTATGCATTGTTTCAGAAGTATTTCGAACAGGCTAAACCAGAACTTATAAATTCGCCGTAGCAAAATATTCAGAATAATGTGGTATTATTTCACGCTTCAGTACCAAATGCTAAACAGGCAGATTGCCGACTTCGGAATACCGCCGTTTGTGGGTTATTTGCTTACGTTGCCTGCTTTTGCCGGGATTTCGGTTTTGCTGTTTCTGAAAATTGATTTTGCCGTTTATTTATATGTTTTAATTGCTTTGGGCTTGGTTTCGAAACTGGGCGTACCTGACAGAAACCTTTTTTTGAAAATCTGCTTTTCAACCCGTGGTTACTACCAGGTCAGAATTGCAGAAAACATTGCAGTTGCGTTACCATTTGTAGTTTTTTTGTTGTTTAGGCTTGAGCATCTTCCTGCATTGTTGCTGTTTTCTGCGGCTATGTTGATGGCTTTTTTCAAAATAAACAGCTCCACAAATTTTACCCTGCCAACTCCTTTTTATAAAAATCCTTTCGAATTTATTGCAGGTTTCAGAAGCGCATTTTCCCTCGTTTTTCTGGCTTGGTCCCTTGCATTTATGGCGGTTGCGGCCGATAATTTTAACCTTGGGATTTTCGCGCTTATGTTTGTGTTTTTTGTTTGCATTTCGTTTTACACCCAGCCTGAAAACGAATTTTATGTATGGATTTTTTCGTTAGGTGCAAAAAGTTTTTTGTTTCATAAAATCAAGGTTGCACTGCTGTATTCAACATGGCTTTGCCTGCCTGTTGTAATCGGGTTAGGCCTGTTTTATACTGAAAACCTGGCTGTTGTTGCCGGATTTATTTGCCTCGGATATATTTGCCTGGTTACGGTTATCCTGGCAAAATATTCGGCTTTTCCCGAAAAAATGAACGTCACGCAGGCGATGCTTATTACTTTTAGCCTGCTGTTTCCACCCTTCCTCCTGGCAGTAATTCCGTTTTTTTATTCGCAGTCGGTTAAACGGCTAAACGATATTTTGGAATGATACAGATTAAAAATTTATCAAAGAGCTACGGATCAAACGAAGCGCTGAAAAATATCGGCTTAACCCTCGAAAATGGAAGGGTGTATGGAATTGTTGGCGAAAATGGCTCAGGAAAAACCACATTATTCAGGTGCATTGCCGGGTTGGAAAAGTACACCGGAATCATAAAAAGCGATTTCGAAAATTTGAAGGACCATCTTGGATTTCTTCAAACCGAACCATATTTCTTTTCGAAAATAACAGGCGCCGAATATATTAGGTTGTTAAGCCTCGCCCGTAACCAAAAAACGGTTGATTTCGAAAGCCGGAATATTTTCGGACTGCCGCTGAACCAGTATGCGGTTACCTATTCAACCGGAATGAAAAAGAAACTCGCACTGACCGCCATTTTATAAAAAAGGTTTTAAAGGAGGGGTTTGGCCAACTGGAGCAGGAGATGAAAGAATTTATTTTGGGAAATAAAATTAATCAACTCCAACTTAGGTAAAAAATACCATGAAGTTTATCCCTGGTATTTTATTATCTATCAACCGGTTAAAAACTGGTTTTGGTATTATTGGGAAAATATGATTTGGGAGAAACAAAAAACATCGCTGCTGAAAACCCTGAAAAAGTGAAGGAATTGGAAGCGCTTTTGCAGAAATAAAGGTTGACAGCAACTCCCGGAATTAATTCATTCAGATTTTTGGATATATTTTATCAGCATTTATTACCTTAATTTTCAGCAATATTTCCTTCTCATTATTTTTTGGATGGTCGTAAATTGTACCAGAATCAGTACATCGAAAAAAGGCATTTGAGAAATGGGGGTTTAGAAAAAGAAGAAAAATGAAAAAATCGAATTTAGTATCAAAGTCTGAAAGGGTAAATAGAAAATTACTTTGGGATGCATTCATTAATTATATTGAAACACTGTATTTTCCAGGTGCAATAGAAGTATTGGATGGTAAATTGATTTTCTTTGAATTCGGGAATTTCAAATCATACCATTTAAATTAATAGAGAAAAGATTAAATGGATCATAATATTTTGGCAGATTTTTTTTCATGAGTTTTTGGTTAATAGGTTTAGTTTAAGTTGTTTAGTTAGATTTATTTGAAAATTTGTTTTAGCTTTTAAGAAAAACGCCAACCGTTTTGGATTGGCGTTTTTGTTTGTATATAGTAGTGCATATTATTGCCAGGGATAGGCATGTGCAAATTTTATCCTTCCCACTTCCGCCCCCTGTCCATTGCCTCAAATATTCCGGCTCCCGGCTTTAGCCTTCCAACTTTCCCCATGATTAAATGTTAAAAATTAATAGCATTTGAAACGGTTTGCAACAAGTGGCTGCTTTAAAATATATTACCTTTGGTCAATCAAATTTTAAGAATAATCTAAAATGAAGAGAGATAATCTGGTTTTCGAAATCATTGAGAAAGAGCGCCAGCGGCAGTTGGGCGGCATCGAGTTAATTGCATCCGAAAATTTTGTGAGCGACCAGGTATTGGAAGCCATGGGTTCGGTAATGACCAACAAATATGCCGAAGGTTATCCCGGCAGGCGGTATTACGGCGGTTGCCAGTTTGTTGATATGACCGAGCAATTAGCCATCGATCGTATTAAAGAATTGTATGGCGCCGAATGGGCAAATGTGCAACCCCACTCAGGTGCACAGGCAAATGCCGCAGTTTTAAGTGTGATTTTAAATCCGGGAGATACTTTTCTGGGTTTGGATTTGTCGCACGGCGGCCACCTTTCGCATGGTTCGCTGGTAAACTCTTCAGGAATTTTATATAAACCAATTGCATACAAAGTTAAAGAAGATACAGGACTTGTTGATTACGACGAAATGGAAGCGCTGGCCCTGGCACACAAACCAAAACTGATAATCGGGGGCGCTTCGGCCTACAGCCGCGACTGGGACTACAAACGGATGCGCGAAATTGCCGATAAAGTAGGCGCTTTGCTGATGATGGACATGGCGCACCCCGCCGGTTTAATTGCAGCAGGATTGTTAAATAATCCAATTCCTTATGCACATATTGTAACATCAACAACACATAAAACATTGCGTGGACCACGCGGTGGAATTATCCTGATTGGGAAGGATTTTGAAAATCCGTGGGGTTTAAAAACGCCAAAAGGTGAGATTAAAATGATGTCGGCCTTGCTTGATTCTGCTGTTTTTCCAGGTCAGCAGGGCGGTCCGCTTGAACATGTAATTGCTTCAAAGGCAGTGGCTTTTGGCGAAGCGCTGGCGCCCGAGTACAAAGAGTATCAGAAACAGGTAATTGTAAATGCCAAAGCGATGGCAAAAGCATTTGTCGATTTAGGTTACAAAGTAATTTCAGGTGGAACCGACAATCATTCGATGCTGATTGATCTGCGCACTAAATACCCGCAAATTACTGGCAAACAAGTTGAAAATATTTTGGTGAAAGCTGATATTACGGTAAATAAAAACATGGTTCCGTTCGACAGCCGTTCACCTTTCCAGACTTCAGGTATCAGGGTTGGAACCCCTGCAATTACAACCCGCGGTGTTAAAGAAGATTTGATGCCGGTTATAGTTCAGTTGATTGACGATGTGATTTCGAATATTGATGATGAAAAAACGATTAAAGTGGTAGGCGAAAAGGTGCATCAGATGATGAAAGATTTTCCGCTTTTCGCGTATTAAAGTAAGTTTAAAGTTTCGGGTTTAAAGTTCAAAGAATTGGATACTGAACAGCCCTGGAGAACGGAAAGTTCCTCGGGGTTTTTTATTTCAGGGAATGCTTATTTTTAGGTCGGAAATTGATGCATGGAAATAAGAAAAAAAATATCAGTTATAATAATTACCGGGTTTCTTGGAGCAGGTAAAACCACTTTAATTAATCAATTGTTAAAGAACAATCCTGACAAACAATTCGCTTTGGTTGAAAACGAATTTGGCGATGTTTCAATCGATACCAAACTAATAAAAGGTGTTGATGCAAGCCAGATGTTTGAACTGAAACAAGGCTGCATTTGCTGCACTATTTCCGATGAATATGAACTCGTTTTACAAGAATTGGCTGAAAAGTTTCCAAATGTTGAACACCTGCTGATTGAAACTACCGGAATTGCCGACCCGTCGCCTGTAATCCGGCCATTTTTCAAAGACAAGAACCTTCAAAAAGATTATCAATTCAACGGAACCATTTGCCTTGTCGATGCAATCCATTTTCACACTCAGCCCGAAAAAGAAATTTTACTGAAACAAATTGCAATTGCTGATTTGGTTTTGATAAATAAATCGGAGAACCTTACCTCGGAACAGACAGAGAAAATTGAAAATAATATTTTCCTGATAAATCCTTTATGTGAAATTAAGTTTGCTGAATATGGCAATTCACCGGGTTTTCAATTAGATTCGCTTGTTCATCAAAAGAAAATTATTCGGGTGTTTTCTAATTCAGAAAACACCCATTCAACCATAAAAACAAAAACGATTAAATTTTATCAACCGCTTAATAAAGAACAATTTACCGACTGCCTTTCTTACACCCTCGATTTGTATAAAACCGAGATTTACAGGGTAAAAGGGATCCTTTGTTTCGAAAACGAACCGTTTGAATATATTTTGCAGGGAGTAGGCGGGAGTTTTGAATTGGTGGAAAGTGAAAATTTGAAAGATCCCGAAAAATCCCAGCTTGTATTTATTGGGCGCAACCTTCCTGAAATCAATCTATATGAAATTGCACCGGAGAATTGGCAATAAGTAAAATTACGTAGAAAAAAGAATGACAATGTTTACCATTTAATCAGGTTTTGCTGATTGGGGGCAAGCCAATGTACTACCATTTTTTCAGTAATTGATCCCCTTCAATTCAGTACAAAAGAATACAATCGAACCATGTTTTATCTATTACTTTGAACTATAAATCAATACAGAAATATTTGAAGATATTAAAAACATGATGCGGAATTTAACAGGGCAAAATTCCCGATACAAACCCGGGTAAGTGATAAAACAAGATTTTTTAGGACGCTTTTTTTGAGAAACTATCAGTGTATTTAGCTGTGATAGTTTTTTTTACCCCAGCCACATCGGCCACAACGGCATAAAAGCGGGAGGACTGTTTTAACTGCAATTACGAAAGCGCCCATTCGCCGTAATTGATAAACGGCCTCACATCGGTAACCATCATCCCGGCTTTTTCGGCGGCCTCAATACCAAGTACGCCATCTTCGAAAACCTGGCAAAATTGCGGTTCAACACCCATTAACCGGGCACATTCCAAAAATGTTTCAGGTTTTGGTTTATGGCTGGTAACATCTTCGGCTGTAACAACCGCATCAAAATATTGCAGCAAATCCAGTGTTTCCAACTGAACCTGAGTGCTTTTCCGTCCGGCGCCGGTGCCCACGCTCATCGGAAGTTTACCGTAATATTCTTTAACTATCGACACCACTTTATCAACCGGTTGAAGCAGATGTGCCATCGTCCAGAATGACGTTTGTTTCAATAGCATAATTTCATGAGGATCGGCCGAAAGCCGATATTGTTCAACTACCCGTTCGGCAAATTCAATGGTAGGCCTGCCGGTCATTTCGTGCAAAATCTGTGGATCGAAAACGAAACCGTATTTTTCGCCCACAATGTTCCATGTTGCCAGGTGCACCGGCAGAGAGTTGGATAACGTTCCGTCTAAATCGAAAATCAGCGCTTTTGCCTTTGGTTGAACTTTTATTGTCATTTTCAATAATTTGCTGCGAAAGTAACATTCTGAAACTGAAAAATGTTTTTTAGCCGAATCATTTCAAACATATTTAAAAATCAGTTAAAAGAAATATCTTTGACCATAAACCAAAAATCTAATATCATGAAGTATTTAATTGTTGCACTTGTTTTTTTAACATCTTGCACAGGTACAGGCAAAAAAGTGGATTCTGCCGGTGGTGAAAAAAGCGGATCATTAACCAACGCTCAGGTTCAATGGGAATTGGTTTGGGAAGATAATTTTGAAACTGGGGGGCTGCCCAATCCTGAATTCTGGAGTTACGAAGAAGGTTATATACGTAACAATGAAGCTCAGTTTTATACAAAAGAACGCCTCGAAAATGCCCGGGTTGAAGATGGCAACCTCGTAATTGAGGCACGAAATGACAACTGGAAAGGGCATAAAATAACCTCGGCAAGTATCAATACTTATGGAAAGAAAAGCATTTTGTACGGAAGGGTTGAAGTAAAAGCCAAACTGCCTACCGGCGTTGGATCCTGGCCTGCCATTTGGATGCTGGGGGATGTTTTCAATGAAGGGACCGGCTGGCCTGCCTGCGGCGAAATCGATATTATGGAAAACGTGGGCTACGACCCCGATACCATTCATGCCAATGTGCATACCAGGGCTTACAATCATGTGATGGGTACAAATAAGGGCAACCGGATTGGTGTTGACAAACCTTTTAGCAACTTTAATATTTATGCCGTAAACTGGTACGAAGGCCACATGGATTTTTTTGTAAACGACTCGCTCTATTTTTCGTTCAGTAACGAGCGTACCGGAAATGATACATGGCCATTCGACAAACCCCACTATTTAATTCTGAACTTCGCGGTTGGCGGCGGTTGGGGCGGACAAAAAGGAATTGACGACAAGATTTTTCCGCAGAAATATTATATCGATTATGTGAAGGTTTACAGGGAGAAGAAGTAATGAGTGAATGCGGGAATGCTTCAATGCGTGATTGGGTGATTTTTGGTGATTGATTGAGATTATCTTTTAAAAAGTGATAGGCGAAGATGGAAGTAGAAAAACCTTATTTATCTTTGTTTTTCAACCTTCGTAGCCAAAATCACGGCAAAAGATCAAACCTTATTTCAGGTAAAAAGGATGCCATCCGTTTCTGTTGATGCAAACACGGAGGGCATCCTTTTCTTCTTATTGTTTCAGAATCTTTGCTGAATATTTTCGATTATCGCCCGTGAGGTGGATAAAATACAAGCCTGGTGCAAATTCTTCGATAGAAACCGAGTTGCTGTAATCATGCAGGATCCCCGATTTTATTGCCATTCCCTGCATATTTACCAATGTGTAGCTTTTAAAACCATCCAAATTATTAATGGTTATGTTATTGGCGGCAGGGTTCGGGAATATTGTGGTATTTAATGTTTTAACCACCGAAGCGCCAGTTGGCCATTCCAAAACAATTTCTTCAAGTTTTACTTCAGTTACATAAACAACCGAAGCCGATTTTCCCAGGTCAAATACCATGCGTGCAGTGTTGTCGGTGGTTTTCATATCGACAATGAAATTATACACGAAAAAAGTATCGGTTAGCGAAATACTGCTGAATCCGCTGTACGATGTCCAGGGATCAACACTTTTCCCAATATAGGCTGTTACACTGCGCGGGGTTTCGGCTTTGGCCTTAAACGAGAACTTGTATTTTTTGCCTGCGGTAAGTCTTATGCTGCCCTTCATTAACTGAATATGCCAGCTTTCGGTGCCACCTGATGAAATAGTCGCCTTCAGAGTATTATCGGCGCGCGAAAGGGTAGCTGCCCCTGCGTTTGTTTGCAAAGTCCATCCATCGGTTGAAGTTTTAAAATTGGAAGTATAAATCGGGGTTCCCACATACCTTGCCGGTTCGGGTAGCGGGCTGTGCAAAAGTGCATCAACCAAATACATATTCCACGTTCCTTTTGAAGGATTGTAAATTCCAAATCCGGCGCTGAATTCCCAGTAAGCCCAGCTCCAGCCCAGCGATTCGATATAACGCGCCATGAAAGTGGTCCATTTCGAACGCGATTTTTCGTCGGCGGTGCTGAAGGCGCCAAATTCGCCAATGTGAATGGGTACATTATTGTTTTTTTCAAACCGCACCAGCGGACCAAATTCGTTTTGCACCACTTCACGTTCTATATCCGAATCGTTCCATTTGGTTCCCAGCCAGGCGTTTGCTTCGGCGCCAACCCAACTTGCCCCCTGATGAGTAAACGGAAATGGGTTGTAATAATGGACTGTGACAATAATATTATCATCGTTTGGCAGTTTCAGCGCCGATAATCCTCCAAGCCCCCCCCATTCGGCGGTTCCAATCAACACAACCCTGTTGGGGCTGTCCTTTCTGATTTCTTTAAGGGCGTCGGCTGCAAATACATTCCATTTTTCGGGTGTAATTTTTCCGTTGGGCTCGTTTAAAATTTCAAATAAAAGGCTTTCGGGGTAGTCTTTAAAAAAGGATGAAATCTGTTTCCATTGCGCCAGAAAGCGTGCTTTTTGCCCATCGGGGTTTTCGATTAGCAAATCGTGGTGGTGCATGTTTATAATTACATACAGGTTGTTGTTCAATGCCGAATCGATTACCTGTTTTATGCGGTTTAAAAACGCAGGGTTGATGGTGTAGGGTGCAGTGGCCGAACTACGTGCCGAAGGTTCCCAGCGGATAGGGATGCGAACGTGCCTAAACCCCAGTTCTGCTATCATTTTTGCATATTGCGGTTTCCAGGGGTTTCCCCATTCAGCTTCCGACGGGGCTTCGAACATATTTCCGTAGTTAATTCCACGGCCGAGTCGTTTATTTACATCGAAAGCGTGTTGGCGGTTTTGTGCATTTAAAACAAACCCAATCAATAAAAGGATTAAAGTAAATCTTGTCTTCATTTATTTTGCTTTATTTAAACCAATAAACCAGTTGATTGATGCAACTCCCGAGGGAATAACTGCCGAATTGTGGCCTGCCCCGGGAATGGAAACTAAAGTAACTGTATTTTTTGAAACTCCCTTTGCCACGAAATCGTTGTAAATATTGGTTGAAACCTGCAACGGGATATAATTATCTTCTGCGCCGTGCAAAATCATGGTAGGAACATTTGTTTTCCATGCCGAAACGGTATTGCTGTTGAGGCTGCTAATTACCGACCCAAATTTTGAATTGGTATTGGCGCCGCTTCGGTATTCAGCCGTAAACAAATCGGCGGTTTTTGTTGTGAGCTGGGCGTTAATCTGTTCGCCCGATTTTGTTCCGTCATAAAGCGTTAAAATCCTTTCGCTGTATGGCGATTTAAAAATGTCGGTTGCAGGGTTGGTGATTTTATCCGATTTTATGAAGCTGTTAAAAATGTAACCGATAAAATACGGCATCGGGTAATCGGTTTGAGCAAGAATATAATTGTTAATGTAACGCAAATCATAGCCTCCGGCGCTGCAGGCGCTTGCTTTCAGGTTAAATTCGGAAGGGTAGTTTTCTTCGATGTATTTTTGCAGTTGCAGGGTTGCCCAACCTCCCTGTGAGTATCCCATCAAATATAAATCGCTTTTGATTCCAATTACAAGGTAGTTTTTCACCAGTTCGTTTATCGCCCTAAGCATATCAGTTGTCGATTCCACCGTCGATTTCCTGTCGAAATACGGATGGTACATATTGGATGTTGACCCAAAACCCAGGTAATCGGGAATGGAAACGATAAAACCGGTAGATGCAACAAATTCGAGCAACAAATACAGCTCGTAGTCGGGATAGACAGTAGGGGCATTGCTGTGCAGGGTATTTGTTCCGTTTTGGTAACTGATTACCGGATAAGAGCCATCATTAACAGGTACCGAAACCAAACCCGAAGCAATAATTTCCTTGCCTTCAAATTTTGTAATATAGGTAATTTTATAAACATCTACTCCAAATTGCAGGTTATCTGTAATCGTTTTTAATTCAGGGTACGAAACAAGAAACGGGGTTAAAAACGCTTTAATATAAGCAGGTTGATAGGTTTTGTGCTTTATGTAGCTTACCAGATATCTGTCTGTCGGTTTTGCTTCCTGGTTGTTTAAATCACAACCTGAAAAGATGGAGATTAGGACAAAAAGCAGAATGATTTTATAGTTTGAAAAATTTTTCATGCCGAAATATTGATTTGTATGATTTACCAAAAAATGTATGCAAATTTACATATTCATTTTCGGGTTCAAAAATAAGTAAAATTAATAACCAATTACAGCGCTAAAATGTTATTTTTAAATGCTGAAATAAATACTCTAAGCCTATGAAACGAATTCGCCTTTTAATAGCCCTCGTGTTTTCTGTCGCTTTTATTCAGGCGCAACCCATTAAAATAATGCTTGTTACGGGAGGCCATGCCTACGATACAATCCAGTTTTTCGATATGTTCGATGCCTTACCGGGAATTGAATATACTCATTTTCAGCAACCTAAAGCCAACCAGAAACTGGTGAAGGATTTGGCCAAAGATTTTGAAGTGTTGGTTTTTTACGATATGTGGAATGGCATTTCGGATGCTGAAAAAAGCGCCTGGTTGAAATTAACACAGCAAGGGAAACCATTTTTGTTTTTGCACCATTCCATCGCATCGTATCAGGATTGGCCCGAATTTGAAAAACTGCTTGGCGGCAAATATGTAGAAGCAGCCATGGGTGTGCCAAAAGAAGAACAATCGAATTATGAACATGATGTTTGGGTTTACAGCAAAGTTGAAAATTACACCCCTGTTACCGCTGGTTTCACCGAACCCCGGTTTTTTGACGAAATTTACGGCAATGTTAGGGTTTCAGATGATGTTATTCCTTTACTGAAAACCCGTCACCCCAAAAGCATGGAAATAATTGCGTGGGAAAACAGTTACAATAATTCGAAAGTAATTTACCTGCAACCAGGCCACGATTACCGAACTTACCAAAATGAGGAATACAGGAAACTTCTTTTGCAATCAATAAAATATTTGGCCGGAAAATGAAAAAAAATCAGTATTTCAGTATTTCAGTAATTAAATCAATATTAACCTAATTAAAATCAAGTAATTATGAAAGATGTAAATCAAAAAAGATTGTTTGTGGCCGCTTGTCTGGCACTGCTGGTTACAGCCATTACGTTTGCCATTAGGGCAAAACTTGAAGGAGTTTTCTCTTCTGAACCGTTTAACCTTACCAAAGAAGAGGTGGGGCGCGCTTTTGGCCCCGCATTCTGGGGATTTGCCGTGGCCATGTTTGCCGGTGGTTATTTTATCGACATTGTAAAAACAAAAACCATCGTGTGGATGGCATTCGGGATGCACTTAATTGGCATTGTTTTATTACTGATGGCCAAAAACTATACTTCGCTTTTTATTGCCAATGTATTTATTGGTTTGGGCAACGGTAGCGTTGAAGCAGCCTGCAATCCGCTCGTTACAGCGTTATTCCCCGACAAGAAGACTAAAATGCTGAACCGGTTTCACGTTTGGTTCCCCGGCGGTATTGTTGTTGGGAGTTTACTGGCCTGGTTTGTGATGGATCAGATAAATTTACCATGGCAGGCGCTTGTTAGCCTGTTATTTATTCCATTGGCAATATACGGCTTCCTGTTTTTCGGTCAAACAATTCCCGAAACCGAAAGAGTTTCCTCAGGGGTTACTTACAAGGAAATGATGCGTAATGTAGGGGCGCCTGTTACCATAACGCTCGCAGTTATATTTATGATCCTTGTGGCTACCAACCCCGCAATTGCCGGAGCAGTTACTTCAAGTTATTCGTTGCCATTAATAATTGTAGGAATTGTTGCAGTTGCAATTGTTATTGAAGGCCAGTTGGTTAATAAAATCACATTGCTTTTTCCGTTCATCTTTTTCTGTATGTTGTTAACTGCATCCACCGAGTTGGGTACTACACAATGGATTAATGCTTTGCTCGAAAACAATGGGATTCACCCGATGATCATCCTTGCAGTTGTAACAGGGTTAATGGCCGTTGGACGATACTTTGCCGGCGGTTTGATCCACCGCCTGAATCCACCGGGAGTATTACTGGGTTCAGCTATTTTCTCGGTAGCGGGTTTATTCCTGTTGAGTATATCACATACAGCAGTTACAACAGTTGCATCGGCTGCAGTTTTTGCCATTGGTGTTTGTTATTTCTGGCCAACTATGATTGGCGTGGCCTCGGAATATGTGCCGAAAAGCGGCGCACTGGGCATGTCGATCCTTGGGGGCGCCGGTTTTGTGGCTACTTCAATGGTACTCCCGATTATGGGCAAATCCATCGAAACTGCCGGTCCTCAAATTACACTGCGCAACATGACAATACTGCCCATTATTCTTGTTGTGGCGTTTATCATTCTCAACATTGTTATTGCCAAAAGAAAAACAAAAGAATAAACCTGAGATAACGTCGCATTTAATCGTTTTGTTGTTTTCAATAGTATAACTTAATATTTTGTTCTATGAGAAAAAGTTTTAGACAGTTATTTGTTTTACTGGCCATTATTGCCGGAAGTGCATTAACTTCAAATTCCCAGGAAATTGGAGTTCGGTTAGGCGATGTTTCTCCTGGTCCGGTTGCAATTGATGGAGTTTTTGGACTCGGCCAGTTTAGCCGTATTCATGCCGACGTTTCTTTTGGAAATGGTGGAATTGGCATCTATGCTCTTTGGGATTTTCTTTACCGCCCAGTAGGTGGCGAAGCATTTAACTGGTATTTGGGAGTCGGTCCATACATGCAAATTAATGACCCGTTTTGGTTAGGTGCGGCCTTTGAAGTTGGTTTGGAATATCGTTTTGAAACCGTCCCAATTGCGCTGGGTGTTGACTACCGGCCGACTTTAAGCATTATCGAAAAAACAGATTTTCATTGGGATGGATTTGGAATAAACGTTCGATACGTATTCGGGAAATAAATATTCTATTTTCGATAAATGAAAGGAGCGCTTTACCGGCGCTTTTTTTTGCCCCACTAAAAAGGCTTATTTCAAACCCACCCACCATTCCGAAAAAATCTGAGCGCTGTCTTTCAAATTCACCAATTCACCAATCATCGGTGTAATAATTGGTTGATTTACCGATTTATTAAATTCTGTAATTGCTATTAACGGCGTATCCCAACTATGATTTGCCAGTGCAAATTTTGAATTATGCACAGGAAACAACCGTTTTGCACGTAAATCCTTTGCAGCCTGTAAAACTTCATTGGGCATCATGTGAATGTATTTCCAACTTGTATTATACTGTCCGTTTTCAAGAATTGCCAAATCAAAACCGCCAAACTTTTCGCCAATTTCAGCAAAGTGTTCATCGTAACCGCTATCGCCACCAATAAAAATGCGGGTTGAAGGTGTTTGCAAAACAAATGATGCCCAAAGTGTTTGGTTTGGTTTTGGCCCTCTTCCCGAGAAATGCCGGGCCGGAGTTGTATTTATGGTAAAACCATCTTCCAATGTTATCTGATCATACCAATCGTTTTCAATAATAATTTTTGGATTGTATCCCCATCGTTCCAAATGCGCGCCCGTTCCCAGGGTTGTGATAACTTTCCCTATTTTTGGTTTAAGTTCAGTGATTGTTTTATAATCCAAATGATCCCAATGATCGTGTGTAATAAACAGATAATCAATTTCTGGAATATCATCGGGAGTATAAATATCAGTTCCTTTAAACGATTTAATCATAAACGGGAAAGGCGATGCATTTCCGCAAAAAACAGGATCAACCAAAAACCGTTTTCCATCGATTTGCATAAAATAAGAGGAATGTCCAAACCAAACCAAAACATCTTTATCGCGCTCCAGGTTCAGTAAATCGGTTTTAATTAAAGGGATTTGATCAACCGGTTTTCGATTTTTTGCATCCCTGAAATCTTTCATAATCTTCAGGAATCCACCCTCCCCTGTCATTTGCGGGGTAAAATTCAGATTTTTGAATGCCCCGTTTTTGTAATTTGGCGACTTTTCAAGTCGTGCCAACCGCTCGCCAGTGGGTAATTTTCCAAATTTTGGGTGGTTCAAAACTGCAAAAACACCTACCATAATTGCACCAACGATTCCGAAAGCTATTATCATAATTCGTTTTAATTTCCTTTTCACTTTTCCTTTTGTTTTTAACGCAAAATGGCTGTAAACCACAACACAGCTACAAACATTGATTTGGAGAGAAAGTTTTTTAGGGAGTGGTTTTTATTTTTGAGATTTAAAATACAGCCTCAGCAACACTTTTTTTAAATCGCGTACAATCACCTGGTGGGCAATAATTTCAACCTGATTATAATGAGGAAGTTCACGTGTAGCCCGGGCAATTTCTTTTTCAGTAATATCAACCTGGTAAAGTACCGAAAGCAATAACTCGTAATTGCGCACTAGCAACAACGAAATCTGGTCGATCAGTTGACGGTGCAATTCGTTGTATGCCTGGGTTGTATCGCCCGAAAAAGTGATTTCGACACCAAACATGCCAAAATCTTTCATAATCTGTTCGGCTGTTTCCTGAACTATTTCGGCCTGGTTCAGAAAACCGGAAACGTTGCTGTTGCTAACTTGTGGTAGTTCCATTTTGATTTTTTCATCAAAACTATCGTAAAATTCTTTGTTGACAAATTTTTATTGATCTTTAACCCCAACCTGGATTATTCAAACCACGTAACGCATTAACCGATAGTAATAATTCCTATTTTTAAACCATGGGAATTTCAGAAAGAAAAAAACATTGGGAAACTGTTTTTCAAACCAAAGACACAACAAAAGTCAGTTGGTATCAACCTGTTCCCGAAACGTCATTAAACCTGATTGACAAATTGAAATTGCCTAAAACAGCCAGGATAATTGAAGTAGGCTCAGGCGATAGTTTTCTGGGTGACTTTTTGCTGGAAAAAGGATACTCAAATATTACGCTGCTCGATATTTCTGAAAAAGCGTTGGAAACAATTAAAAAACGGCTTTCAGCAAAAGCTGAAAAAATTACTTTTTTAGCCGGTGACGTTACAAACTTTTCAACATCAGAAAACTATGATCTTTGGCACGATCGGGCGGTATTTCATTTTCTTACAGAGGGCAAAGATATTCGGGGCTATGTAAAAAATGTTTCTGAGAAATTAGTTTCGGGCGGGTATTTGATTGTAGGGACATTTTCAAACACTGGCCCCGAAATGTGCAGCGGTTTGCAAATTCAGAAGTATTCTGAAACGGAAATTACCGAAACATTTGGTAACGGGTTTAATAAAATTGAATGTTTTACCGAAAACCATCAAACTCCTTCAGGCTCAAATCAAAATTTTCTGTTTTGTGTTTTTAAGAAAACATAAATGACCGACATTGTAATACAAAAACGTGAAACTATGTGTATAAATTTATTCCGTTTAATGTATTGTTATTATTTCTATTTTAGCGCACTAAATCTTTAAATCTTATCAATCATGAAAAATCTTTTCGTATTAGTTGTTTTTGTTGCTTTTACAATGATTTCAACCGCACAAAAAGCGCCCGCTCCCAGCGAATTTAGCAATCCAACCATTTTTGTAGGTTCAGTGGTAACCGACCTGGCCAAATCGGTCGATTTTTACACAAACATTATCGGCATGACCAAAACCGGCGCTTTCTCGGTAGATGGTGTAAAAGCCAAAGAACTGGGTTTGACCGATGGCCGTTCGATTGACGTAACGGTTTTAAAGCTGGAGGACAGTCCGCTGGCAAATGAGTGGAAACTGATGAGCTTTGGCACAAAACCGGGCCACAAAAAACCAAATTATCTGCACGACGATACTGGTATGCAGTACATTACCATTTTGGTGAACCACTTGAATCCAATTATGGAGCGAATCGAAAAAAACAATATCAAAATCCTGAGCGGAAAACCATCGGAACTTGGCGACGGAAGATTTTTTATTCTGGTGCAGGATCCTGATGGAACATTTGTTGAATTGATTGGGCCAAAATAGCAGTTAATGCATGAATGCTAAAATGCGTGAATGCATGAATGTAATGCAGACCTAAATTCAATTTAAATCATTTTAGATTCTAAATAACAATTTATTAACCAGGCTAAGGTTCTGAATAACTGTTATTTATATGATTTTCTTATTTAAATTACATCAGTCTTACTTTCAAGTGACACAATTTTTTCATAAGTTCGAACAAAATTAGAATTTGTTCAAAATATCAAGTCGAACAGTAATGAAAAAAGAGAATCAGGAAAAAGCTGTTTACAGAAAACTAACCATAAATGAGGAAATATTTAACAGCATTACGCACGGAATTGGCGCTTTGCTTAGTATTGCGGCGCTTGTTACTTTGATTGTTTTTGCAGTAATGAAAGGAGATGCATGGCATGTGGTAAGTTTTACCATTTACGGAAGCACGCTTGTTTTGCTCTATTTATCTTCCACCCTCTACCACAGTTTCACAAAAGAAAAAGTAAAAAATCTGTTTGCCCGTTTTGATCATGCCGCAATATTTTTGTTGATTGCCGGTACTTATACACCGTTTCTTTTAACCGTTTTGCGGGGCGCTTTGGGCTGGACTCTTTTTGGTATTATCTGGGGGGTTGCAATTACCGGAGTAGTTATCCGCTCGATATATTTAATGCGGTTTAGAAAATTAATGGTTGCCCTTTATCTTGCCATGGGTTGGATGTTTGTAGTTGCAGTTGGCCCCATGATAAAAAATTTACCTCAAGCCAGTATTATTTTTCTTTTTTTAGGTGGGGTATTTTATTCGGTGGGGGTTGTATTTTATGTGTGGCGAAACCTGAAATACGGGCATGGCATCTGGCATTTGTTTGTATTGGCCGGCAGCATCATGCATTTCTTCGCGGTGATTTACAGCCTTCGGTAATGCGGTAATGTGGGAATGCTTGAATAAGAAATTTAAGGATTGAAGGACTTAAGGAAAGATGATTTCACTGATGACCAGCAACCAGTAACCAGCAGCAGTAATCAGTAGGCAGTAGGCAGTAGGCAGTCAGTTTCCTGACCAATAACGATTAACGATTTGCCCAGTAACCAGCAACCAGCAACCAGCAACCAGTAACTACAATTCAATCTTCGTTTTACCGGTCAGATTCAATGTTTTTCCATTCCAAAAAAATGTTCCGGTTAGGTTTTCGGGCAGAATTATTTCACCTACAATTCCCTTTTCACCTTTTCGTTTTAACTGAAATGTAACAGTTCCTTTTGGATGTGGCATTTTTCCCTCTATTTGAGTTAAAGCGCCCAAATGCGGTTCTATTTTAACTGTTTTAAAACCGGGAGAAGCGGGTTCAATTCCGGCAACAGTTGCCAGAAAATCGTAATTGGGGCTTGCGCTCCAGGCATGACAATCACTGCGGGTTGGATCGGGTTTTTCGGCAAAAGTTGTTAATCCCAAACCAAGCATTTCGCGCCACAGACCAAGCGTTTCCAGATAATTATCAGATAATCCGGCTGTTTTTAAGGCCTGAGTTAAATAAAACCGGAAATACATTGTAGGCTGGATCAATGTTTTATCACTTTCAAAACGGGTAACAAAATCCTTTAGTTCATTAGTGGTAACGGCTCCGGCCAATACTGCAAAAATTTGCGCGTGCATACTAAATTCTGTCTTTTCGGGAGTGTTGGCAAAATAATTTTTCGAATCGTCCCAGCAACTTTGTTTTACCGATTTTATTATGTTTTCGGCAATTTTTTCATAATAAGCTGCCTTAATTTCATCGCCAGTCCAACGGTGCAAATCGGCTGCATGGCGCGCAGAATAAGCCAGATGAAAACTTAAAACTGATGATTGCCCGTTATAACCACCTTGTGGCACGCCGCCAATTTGATTTTCATTGTCCCATGGCCACTCGTTGGCCCAATCCACAAAATTCCAGTAACCTGTTTTTCCGAGCAACCCGGTTTGCTTATCAATCTTTGTAATAAAAAAGTGGAGCACATTATCAATTCCGTTCAAAAACGATTTTACAAATTCCGGGTCATCGCGGTGCATCCAGTAATCGTGCACCATATCGATCCAAAACAGCGAATATGGCGGAATAACCTGTGGCATCGACGATGGGTAACGGCTCATGGTCAATCCTTCACTAAACCGCGAATCATCAAACAATTGAATTGCATTTCGCATTAAACGGTCGTCGCCCGAAACATAAAGCGAAACGAGCGCTTGTATGCGCGTGTCGCCAACATATTGCAATTGTTCGTAATACGGGCAATCGTAATAAGTTTCCCCGGCACAAAGCCGTGCAGTGCGCCAGCCCACATTCCAGATTTCAGCTAACTGGCTGTCGTTGCTTTTAAAAACTGCATTTTCCTGAAACGGGTATCCTGTAAATTCGCTGTCAAAATTATCGATTGTGAGGGGCGAATCTTTTGTGGTAACTGTCATTTCGAGATATCGCCAGGTGCGCAGCCAAAGCGGCCTGAATAACCTTTTTTCTCCACCGTCGGGCAAGAAAAAATCGACATATCCGATCATTTTTTTATCATCAATTTCGTTGCGGTTTCCCTTGTTATTTTGTGCATCGAATAGGGATTCGGCATACTGCAATTCAATTTTAGAAGCAGCGCCCAATGAAACGGTAAGTTCAGGATATGCCGTTGTTAATTGTCCCTGGTCGAAGAGGATTACCACTGTTTTGTTTGCCGGAATTACCAATGGCTTTTTTCCAGAAAGGAAAGCTTTATCAACTATGATATTTTCTGCCCTTCGAACTTCAGCAAAACGTTGTTTTTTTGCCTCCATCAATGGGATTTCCCTCGGTTCCAATCCCCATTCAATTCCGGTTCCGGCTTCTTTTGGCCGGCCTTGCTCCAGCATTTTCGCATTTATCCACGAGGAATCATCAAAACCCAGCTTCTCCCAGTTCCATGGATATTTCGCTGCATCAACCTCATCGCACGGGCCAACAACCATAAAATGTCCGCCGGTTTTTTCGACTCCTGCATACGCTGGTTTGTATGCGTTGTTTTTTGTTACTTTCCACGTCGTGTTTGAATTGATAATTTCTTCGGTTTCAGAATTACCCTGAACAATAAAAGCCGTTCGAAGCGAATGCTGCGCCAGCGGTTTCAGATTGGCAAAGTTCCAAACCACAGCGGCTGCAATATTTTCGCCCGGTTTCAGGTATGCCGAAATATCGATGGTTTCGAATTGCCAGTGCATTAAATCGCCGCGCGCCGGGCCAAAACAAACCGGTTCGCCATTCACAAAAAGCCGGTACCTGTTATCTGCCGAAACATGAATAATAAATTCTTTCGGAACTTCATTTAAGTTAAAACTCTTTCGAAAATGATAAACACCGTAATCCAGCCCCGAATCGTTTGGATATGCAATCCAGCGTGCCGACCAGTAATTTGACAACAAACCGGGATTGATTTTTGATTTTGGGAGGTTTTCGATTGCAAAACTATTTGCTCCCAGCAAAACTAAAAGAATAAGAATAATCACTTTCATTTTATAAGATTTGGTTTAGGTGACATGGTTTTGTACAAATCACTTGAAATTTGATAATTAATTGTACCAGAAATCAAACTGTTAATGCTTAATTAATTCTTCAGGACTGATTTTATTAATTCCCTGAACATTAAAATCCCGGTCAAAAGTAACCACTACCATATCAAATTTCTGAGCAATAGTTAACTGATAGGAGTCATCAAAATCCAGATTAAATTTTGTGATATTCATTAAAACATCAAAAAGATCAACTGTATTTAACGATAATCGTTCAATTTGCCCATTCAGAAAAAGATCTGTTAAAAACTTTTCAAAAATTACAGGTTTTTTTAACCGAGACAGAATTACACCTATAGAATGTAATGCAAAATCACTTATAAAAAGTTGCTGCGTAGGCGTTATTTCAAGAAAACTTTCAACAATCGTTGATTTTTCCTGATCAAGAAGTCGCTCAAGCCAGACATTAGTATCAACAAGATATTTTACTTTTGTCTCCAATCGAGTGATTTTTTTTGTAGTTCAATTGCTGACATTTCAATGTCTTTTAATCCACCCGCCCAATCCTGTTTTAGTTTTTTTTGCTTTTTTATAACTTTTTTGCTTATCAAATAATCTAAAAAGCCATCCAATTCCTCCATCAATGCCGGAGATAACTGTTGAATCTTGTATTCAATTTCTTTTATTGCTTTCATAATTCAAAGATACAAAATTGATTTTATTAATTCATTTTCAGTAATTTTTCAAATTTCATGTAAGCCGCATCCCAATCCACTTTTGGAGAAGGATTATATTCAGTCACCTCAAATGAATTTCGAACAATTTCGCGGATTTCGGCCAACGATTTCACGAAGCCCAATGCTTTTGCCTGTAACATGATATTGCCAATTGCAGTTGCTTCTGTGGGGCCGGCAAAAACCGAAATCCCGGTTGCATCGGCAGTTAACTGGTTCACAATTTTATTGTGCGCCCCGCCGCCGATAATGTGCAGCTTTTCAATCGGTTTTCCGGTTACCGATTCTATTTGTTTTATGGTGAATTTGTATTTCAAAACCAAACTATCGTAAATGCAGCGGGCAATTTCGCCTTTGGTTTCAGGTACCGGCTGATTTGTTTTTGCACAAAACTCCTGAATTGCTTTTGGCATGTTTCCCGGGTTCAGAAACGAAGGATCATCGGGATTAATCATGCTTTTAAAATGTTCAGCCGTGCTACATAAATCAACTATTTGCTGCCAGTCCATTTCACCCTCCTGATCCCAAACGCGTTTGCATTCCTGTATCAGCCACATTCCCATAATATTTTTCAAAAACCGGGTTGTACCTTCTACCCCACCCTCGTTGGTAAAATTCATTTCCAGTGTTTTCTCCGAAACCAATGGTACCGGGCTTTCAATACCCAGCAACGACCATGTTCCCGAACTCAGATACGCCCAGTTTTCACCATCAGCAGGTACCGATGCTATTGCCGCCGCTGTATCGTGACTTGCCACAGCAATACATGGAATTGCAGCGCTTCCGGTTTCTTCCAAAACTTCGGGCAGTAAATTTCCCAGAATGGTGGCAGGTTGAACAATTTCACCGGCTAATTTTTCCGGTATTCCGGCAACCTGAAAAAGTTTCGGTTCCCATTCGGCTTTTCCCGGTTTTAAAAGTTGCGAAGTGCTGGCAATGGTGTATTCATTTTTTCTGATCCCTGTAAAAAGAAAATTCAACGTATCGGGCGTGAACAACAAACTTTCAGCAATTTTTAATCCTGAATAGTTTTGCCGAACCGATGAAAAGAGCTGGAACAGTGTATTAAATTGCATAAACTGAATACCTGATAACAGGTATGCTTGTTTCTTGGGCATAATACGGAAAAACTCCTCCATCGCGGTATCCGTCCGGTGGTCGCGGTAAGCATAAGGCAATCCAACCAAATGGCCCTCGCCGGTTACCAGCGCGTAATCGACACCCCAGGTATCAATCCCAACTGAACCGGGCTGAATTCTAAAATCAGTAATACACTTTTTCAGTCCGGTTTTTAGTTCTTCGAACAAACTGAAGATATTCCAGAAATAACTACCGTTGATTTTTGTCATCTGATTTTTAAACCGATGTATTTCAACCAGTTCAACTTTTTTGTTTTCCAAAATACCCAGAATTGCGCGTCCGCTTGAAGCTCCAATATCGAAAGCAAGAAATGATGATTTAGCCATTATTTGTTTTTTGATTCCAAAATAACACTTTTCGGCGAAATAAGGTGTCCTGCACCCCCCTGAATGTTTGAATAATAAAAATCCAGGTAAATTTTCAGTTCATAAAAAACAAAATATGTTTAAAAAAACCTTCTGTGAAAAAAATAAAACTTAACAGTTTTGACCTATTTTAGCCTTATTCATAAATAACAAAAAAATGGGAAACAAAAACAAGGGAAAAGTAATACAAATGCTAAGTCCGGAAAACTACATCCGCAAGAAAGCCAGGTCTTTACAAATTCACGAATGCTGGATAAACGAGGATTGGGAAGATTCGGGAATGGCTAATATTATGATTTCACGAAGGCATACCAACGGAAATATTACATTTTGCATTTACCTGGTCGATTTGTTGTGCCTCGGTGTAAAAGACACTATTTACATATTTAATGACACGGAAACCGAATACCAGAATTTTCTTGAAAAGCTTGATGAAGAAATGGGAATGGAGATGGTTAAATATGCTTTAGTTCACAACATTATTTTATCGGGAGTTGAATTTGCCGAAGAATTTGGGTTTAAACCGCATAAAGATTTTACCTCGGTTACTGAATATATGCTCGAGGAAGATACCGATGATATTGAACTGATTGAAATTGAATGTGGCCAGGACGGAAAACCATTATACATACAGGGACCGTACGAAAACACTGCAACCGCAAATAAAATTATGAAGCAACTTGAACACTCGGCAGGGCAGGGTAATTTCGATTTTATTCAGGAAGTGGGTTCTGAAGATTATGATTTTGATGATACCATGGAAGATGAATTTGAAGACATGACTTTTGAGGAAAAGGGCTCCGAATTATTGAAATCATTTAAACACTTAGAAAAATTGAATGATTATGAGAATGAGCGATTTTATAAACTTTTACAATCGCTTGTTGATGACCTGATTAACACAGATGAACACAACAGGTATTACGACCTTTTATTAAAAGAACTAACTTCGGTTAAAATCAGCAAAACCAAAATTCCCAACGAAATGCTTGGAATCGAAAGCGGGAATGAACAGATTTCAGATGAAATAAAACAATCATTTTTGTCTATTATTTCTGATGAAGCTTCAATAAAACAAAGAAAAAACAGTTGGAAATATTCAGTAACAACAAAGGGATTGATGCTGCGGCAACTTATCTTGATGTCCTCATTTCAGGATTGGACCATTCTTTCAGATATCCCGGAAAACTGAAAGAAGCTGCAAAAAAATATGTAAATTATGCATTGGTGCAGATAAAATGGACAAAATTCAACATTACACAAAACAAAAAACTTGAATCAGTGCCGCATTATCCGTGCAAACTGGAAGATTACTTCAAAAATCGGAAATCAATTCATGAATGGGAGTATTTCTGTTACATCGATACTTTTGTGCATTTTGTGTTAGCGGAAAAGAACTTCGATAAATTAGAGGCTTTAAATTCAGTTCTTGTTGAACTTGATATTGACGAGAAGGCAATGATGACTTTTAGAGTGTTAATAAATATGTTTCAGTTGGAAATAGTAGCAACGCTTTTAAAAGAAGAGAAAATTAAATAAATTGTTTCTCTGACAAGCATTAAAAAAAACTAAATTAAATAATTTCGAAATCATAAAAACAACAAAAATGGAAACACAACCAAGTTTAAAAAACACCAAAAACGAAATTTTATCCGCTTACGAAGAGTTACTTAAAAAGATGGCTGACAAAAAAACCGATGAACCCAAAAAAGTACAGGAAATGCAACGACAGGAAACCATTATAAAAAAAGCCGAAGGATTGAGCAACGAAACTATAATTAAGGGTTTGGCAAGCCTAAAAGTTGAAATTACTTCTTCGCTGGATAAACTGGGCGAAAAATTTGTGGAAGAATACAAAAAATTTGAAGAACTGCAACAAGCGATTCAAACTGAAAAGAAAAATCTGGAAGATTTGTACCAACTTTCGGCAAGCACCGACTCACTCTCGGTAATGCTTCTGGCACAAAAAGAAAAAAAGGAACAGTTTGAACAGGAAATGGCAGCCCGCAAAAGTGAACTCTATGAAAAACTGAAATCGGAGAAAGAAAGTTTCGATTTGGAAATGAACGAAAAGAAAGCGCTGTTGAAAAAAGAACAGGATACCTTTCAGGAAAAACAAAAAGAGGAAAACGAAAAAACAACTAAAACACGCAAACGCGAAGAGGAAGAGTACCAGTACGCTTTACAACTGTCAAGGAAAAAAGAGGTTGATTTGTACGAGGAAAAGAAGCAGAAACTGGAAAAAGAACTTGCCGATAAAAAAATGGCGTTCGAAAAGGAAGTTACCGAAAGGGAAACCAACCTGAAATTAGCCGAAACTGAACTTGCTGAACTCAGGGTGAAAACTGCGGCATTCCCAAAAGAGTTGGAAAAAGCAGTTGACACAGCAGTAAAAGCAGCAACCGAAAGAATAGAAACCGTTTTCAGGTTCGAAAAAGAATTGCGTGAAAAAGAAGTGTCCGGCGAAATCAAACTGAAAGAACAGACGATACAAACTTTAAACGGAAAAATAAAAGACCTTGAAACATCATTGAAAGAACTGTCGCAAAAAACCGTAACAGCCGAAACCAGTGTGAAAGACATTGCAATAAAAGCAATCGAACATTCGTCGAAGCCCTATTTTATTGAGAAACAAAAAGATGGAACAGGTAAAGAATAAATCTTAAACAATTAAACAAAACTGATTTTTTTCTATGCAATTCGAAGAACATTATTCCAATACTTCTGACAATCTGAAATTGAAATTTCTGAATGCCATAATCAGGAAAAATAGTAGCCTGCAAAATGAATTTATCAATTTTGCCCAATCGGAACAAAAAGTTGCTGAAGTATTTCCAATGAATGGTTTCATGGAATTACTTACGTCAACCAAAAAAGAGTATCTTGTTAATTTCGAAGATGTTGACCTGGAAAATCCCGACTGGGAAAGTTACCATGCTCCTCATTCGGGCTATATCGAAGATTGGGAAGCCTACCAGCAGGCAAGCGAACAGGAATTCGAAGAAATATTTGAGGTATTTCGTTCCGATGCCGTGAACAAGATTATCAGCCAAAAACCGATTGAACTTGTTGCCATGCTCATTGGGCTATACGAAGCAACCCAGGATGCAGAAATTGAAGATGATGTGAACTCGTTTGAAGATGTAAACGAATATCTTTTATCGGAATTCATAACAACATTGGAATCGATTACAGAAAAACTGAAAATGGCAGCTATTTCTGAAAAATTGATTATAGCAACTGTTGAGAAGTTTGCTGAGTATTGCGATGCTGAATATCCGGGAAACGCCCATTTTGTAGGCTATTTCGAACATTTACTGATTGCTTTGGCCGAAAAATCGACAATGCCAAATCAAATATTATCTGTTATCGACCAATCAACAATCGAACGGCAATCGGTTCCTGAACTCGTACTTCTGCTGAATAAGTTAGCCGGGAATTCAACTGAATGGCTGCAATCGGCCAAACAATTTTACCTCATCAACACTGAAGTTGCAAAACAATTACTTCAATACTATTTTAACTCTGATAAAGTAAATTTCATTGAAACAGCCGATAAACTTTTTAATACTGACAAACGGTTTTGGGCTAAATTTCTTCAGGATTATCTTTCTGTTGACCTTGATAAATCGCTTTATTTCAACATTTTTCGTTATCTCGCTGTGAATGAAAAACAGATTAAATATTATCTTAAAATCAAGGAGTTCCTTTCTGATTCCGATATTGACAGTCTCCTTGAGGAAGTGTCCTGGGACAAGGTATTTGTAGTTGGCATTTTAGAAATTGAGAAACGCTACGAAAGCATACGGGAAATTGTAAAGAAGAATCACGATAATTGGCATTATATCGAGTTAATAACTCCAATTTTAGCAGTTTATCCTGAATTTTGTTTTCAGAATATAAAAAACAAAACCATCAAAACTATTGAAGACCAAAGGGGAAGAAGCATTTACGAACGTGTTGCCAATTGGCTGAAACTGACTGAAAAAATACCCGGATTTGATAACGAAAAACGGGATTTGATATTACAGCTTTACAACCACAAACCTAATCTTCCGGCATTAAAAGATGAAATGCGAAAAGCCGGTTTGGTGAGATAAGCGATTTGTACTATGAATATTAAGGAGACTAATTTATGAATTCACAGCAACTATTAAACGAAATTCTCCCCATTGTGCATTCGGTAAAAGAGGATAAAGAAAAACTACAAAAGATCCTTGATTTCCTGCTTGAGGAGATTTATGATGAGACGGAAGAAAATGAACCCGAAATACCTGAAAAGTTCAGAAAACTTGTTCACGATGTAGCTGAAAGTATTGATTGCGGATTGGTTTGCTTTATTAGTCCCGAAAAGCTGGAAGTTGAAGAAGTACCGAAAACGATGATCTGAAATTATGGAAAAGTTTGTTGACGAGGTAAACGATAAAAGCTTAAAAAACAAGCTTATCAATGCCTTAAATAATCGTAAACCATTTGCCAATTTTAAAAACATTGTCGAAAGTTCGAACTACCGGAAAGCGTGGTTTGCATTTAAACAGCATCAGTTGGAAATAATGGTTTGGGAAGAACTTCAGATTGAACTTGAAAATCTTGAAAATAAGATGTAAAAAGAATGGAAAGATACATCGCACAACTAATCGAAGACCTGGAAAAAGCGGCCAAAAACCCACCTGCCCCTGTTTATTTTGAAACACCGCCGCATTTGGCAGAAGCCCCTGATATTGCAGAACTGGCGCTGGTCCCGTTTAAAACAATCGAAGAATGGACAGGAATTAAACAGGAAGTTTTCCCTGATGTCGGCCAGTTGGAGGTCGGTCAGTGGGAAAGAGTGAACGAAGCGATATTTAAGGTACTCGATTCGCTCAATATTAAACTTATTGATGTTCCCAATGATATTCCGCCTGAAATGTTATATGAAGTGTTGACTACAAACTGGGATGAACCGGTGCAATACTTACCTTCTACGGGAATGGATTTGGAACTTTGCTCCGGCGACCCCGAAACCTGCCCTTATGGTGATTACTGCGACTGTGGGGAACCCTTTGATGAATTGGAACTACCCCACCGCTTTAACGTATTAATCCCGCAAATTGCCCAAAATATTGATGCAGGGCTGGTATGTTTCCTTAATCCCGAAACCCTGGAAATGGAAGATATTCCCCAAAAAATGTGGAACGACCCTGATGAATTTTATGCCTTAACCGGCGTTTCGGCTAAAAATGAACCCTATAAACATGACAGTTGGGATGATTACTGGACTTTCGAACCACTGGAATCGTTGGAAGCTTTCCGCATAATGGAAAATTTTGCAGGTAATATGCCAGACAAACGGTTCCGTGAAAAACTTTTTGTTACTCTCAACCGGCACAATCCTTTCTCCCATTTCAAAACGCTCATCGATGGCTCAAAATACCGCGACGATTGGTTCCGGTTTAAACTGGAACAACTTGAAATGCATGTAAAACAAGAGTTATTTGACAAAATAAATGAATATCCCTGGACAGGAGATTTCCCCGGAGATATTAACGGTTTTTACAACGACGACGGCACAAAAATAAACCCTGAATCGGTGCCAGTACCAGGCTTGTGTATTATTTGCCGTAAATATCAAACCGACGACTGGGAAGAAAATATGCTTTGCACATTGAACCGGAATGATCAACGTGATGAACCTGATTTTAAATGTGGGGCGTTTGAAAAGATATAATTGAAAATGCTTCTATTCAGGTTATCAATTATTTTTTATCGGCGTTAAGCCAAATTACTGTTTGTTCCGACTTGTGGCCTTTTGCAATTATATCACCATATAATTCCGTCCGTCTTGCTTTTATGTAACGAAATCCACCAGCCTGAACAAGCTTTTCGGGTGTAACAGTAGCAGTCACAAAACTATCTTTAAATGAACGGCATTCTTCAAGTATATCTCCAAAAGGATCAATTATCATCGAACAGCCATTTTTTAGCTGGTCATCGTCCATCCCAACCGGATTTGAAAAAACAACATAAACAGCATTGTCATAAGCCCTTGAAGGCAACCACTTCATCAGCCAGGCCCTGCCTTTCATCCCTTCGAATTCCAAACGCAAAGATGTTGGGTCAGTTTCGCGATTTTCCCAAAGATTGGGGTCAACAAAACCAGCGCCCGGCCGGGTTGAGGGAGTACACATTGTTACGTGCGGCGTAAAAATAATATTTGCTCCTAAAAGAGTTGTTGCCCTAACATTTTCAACAATGTTGTTATCATAACAAATTAAAATTCCACATTTCCAACCGTACAAATCAAAAATACAATAACTATCTCCTGCTGTCAGATATTGATTTATAAAAGGATGCAATTTTCTATATTTTGCAACCAATCCATTTTTATCAACACAAACATAGGCATTAAACAAATTTTCATTTTCATCTTTCTCAAAAAGTCCCGCCAGAATAGCTATATCATTTTTTTTAGCTATTTCGGCTAGCTGCAGAATACTTTCACCTCCGGGAATAAATTCCGCCAGGTCAAGCATTTGTTTTTTGTTAAGATGCCGGGCAAGTGAATAGCCGGTAACCGAACATTCGTGAAAAGCAATTACTTTTGAACCTTCATCTGATGCTTTTTGAGAAAGTTTTTCAATAACAGATAAATTATATTTTTTGTCACCGCCTCTGTTCTCAAATTGAGCTGTCGATATTTTTAAATTGTCCATTTAATTTTACATGTTCAGAAGGAATTTTGCGCTGGGTTCAAACGTTTCCGGGTCCATTTCAACAAAGAAATTTTTAACCCCGCCAACTTTTGCGGCTATAAAGAAATCTTTCCAGTCAACAATCCCCTGCCCGATGGGGACCTGTTTTTTCAATTCGGCAGAATAATCGGCCAGATGGGCAGAAATAAACCTCCCGGGATGATTTCTGAAATAATCGGCTGCTTTGTATCCAATATCTACAACTGCAACCTGGAACTGCATTTTTACAAGATCCGGATCAAGTGCTTTCAACATTTCGTCGTAAATTAATTCCTCGCCACGTTTTTCAAATTCCATGTGGTGATTGTGAAAAACCATCTGAATTCCGGCGGCTTTTGTCTTTTCGCCAATTCCATTAAGTTCCTCACAAGCCTTTCGGTAATCGTCAACCGAGGCATCTTCGGGCAACCAAAAACTGGCAGCCACCATTTGTTTCATACCCAGCTGGGTTGCCCATTCAATACGGTTATCCAAACTGTCGCGCAATTCGCCCATTCCATAGTGCGAACTCTCACATTTTAACCCGGCATCTTCAATAATTTTGCGCATTTCTGCGCCACTCATGCTGTTCAAAGGTTCGAAACCGGCGCCGGAGTAACCCAACGGCGAGCACATTTCAACCTGGGTATAACCCATTGCCGCCATTTCCTTTAAAGTTGCTGCAAAATTGGGAACTAATTTTTCGCGGATGGTCCAAACCTGGAACCCGAAATCACGTTTCGAAGGTGCGGCACAACCCATCATTCCGAATGGCATTTGGCTGATCAGCGCGGCAGACCCTAAGGCCATCCCTGATGTTTTAATAAAATCTCTTCTGTTGGTTTTCATAAATTTTGGTTTTTATTGATTTGTTTATTTACAGTCCTTTTTTGAAAGTCTCATTTTTTACGGCGCATAACAGTTCACTATTTCAATCTGCCAACAGGATGCGCCGTTTTTACTTTTTTCATTTCAATTCCCTTTCTTTCTCCTTCCCCTTCGGGGGAAGCCTGCCTGCCGGTAGGCAGGGTTGGGAAGGGGGCTTCTAAATTTCTTCCAAATTCCATCCTTTCCTGTATTCGCGTTTCAGGTACTTGTTGGCATCAGGAACATTTGTTATTTCTCTTTTCGAAGCATCGTATTTCAGGTTTTTGCCTGAACGGAGCGCTGCCGCATACAAATTCACTGCTTCGGTAATAGGCCACGCCTTGCGGAAACTGCCGTCAACCTGCTGTTTGTTTTTCACCCCTTCAATGAATTTTGCAATGCCTGAACCCCGAACGTAGCTGACGTCTTTTTTCAGTTCCCCGGCCAGTTTCACATCGCCCGAAAGCACATATGGATCTTTCAGTGTAAACGACGAAGACATTATGATTCCTGATTCGCCTTTAAACATCATTCCTTCGAGGGGCAGTTCCTTGTTATTGTCGTAAAATTCAGCAGGTACAGGCGGGCGGATGCCACCATCGTACCAAATTAATTCAACCGCATCGCGCCAACTGTTTTTAGGGTATTTAAACCGTACCGAACTGGCAAAAGGAAAAGAATAGTCGTTATTCAACCTGTACGCGGTTGCATTTTCTTTCAACCCGCAAACATGGCTTCGGTTGGGTTCTATAAATAGCGGGTTTGTCAATTCGAGGCCTTCAAAAACGGTCCACAGGCTGTAATGCCCCATGTCGGCCATGGCGCCACCGCCAAAGTCGTACCAGCCCCGAAAAACCATGTTGGTATAATGTGGATGATAAGGACGTGTTGACTCCGGCCCCAGCCACAAATCCCAGTCGAAACCTTTCGGCAAAGCAGGTTTTTCGGAAGGTATTTCGGGGTATTGCGGCCATACCGGGCGGTTCGACCAGTTGTGAACTTCCTTCAGTTTACCTATAACCCCACCCTTTATCCAGGCCAGTACCTGTTCCATACTTCCATTCGATTCCCAGGGAATTAAATGGGTGATTACATCCGATTTTTTTGCCATGTCAACCACCTGATATCCTTCGTGCAGCCGGTTGGCAACGGGTTTGTGCATTGTCATGTGGATTCCCCGTTTCATGGCAGCCGCAGCCATAACTCCATGTAAATGGTCGGTGGCCATAATTTTCACCGCGTCGATGCCTTTTTGTTTTTCGAACATTTCGCGGAAATCGGCATAAGCCGCGCAACCGTTCTCTTTTTTCCCCGATTTATTGCTGTAATAACCATCGACGACCTGTTTTCCGCAATCGAGCCCACCTGGAATTTTACCATCGCCGCCGGGTTTCCATTTGGCATTGCCTATGGTTTCCCGAAGTTCGTTCAATATCCCTTCCGGGCTCCAGTCGAAATACCCAATGGCTTCTTTTTGAGGATCGCACACAGCAACTAACTGCACATCGGGCAGCTTTAGCAAATCGGGCAATTCCCGCAAACCCTGGGTACCAGCTCCGATGTAAGCAACATTTATTTTATCGCTGGGGGCAACAAAACCATTGCCTCCCAATACATGGCGCGGTATAACAGTTAATCCAACTGCGGCAGTTGTAACACCGCCAATAAATTCGCGGCGGGTAAATCCTTTTTCAGATTGATTTTTTGTTTTCATAATTTCAGGTTAAATTGATTTTAGTTGCTATAAAGTTAATTAATTTTTTCCACAGCCACTTCAGTAGCTTTCAAAACAGCTTCGTTTGAGAGCGGCGCGCCGACAGCCTGTTTCATCCATTCGTTGGGAGTGAGTTGCCCGAGTGCAAATATCCGTAGCACTTCAGGCGCAAACTCATGTGTTTTAAAATGCTCTTCCAACTGAAAATGAATGAGGTGGCCAAAAGCGTAGTTTGGCAGGTACATGGGCGAGTTGATCATGTGCGAGTAAATGCCAAGAATGGTCTGGTCCTTCATTCCGAAAACCGGCGCATAGTAACTGTTCCATGTATCTTTTGTAATTTGCAACACGGCGTCGCGCAACTCAACAGCCGTAGCGTTTGGATTTGCGTATAACCATTGCCACATTTTCATATCAACCAGCGAAACACCCATAATTTCGTACAACGACCAGAAAATATCAAGCGTTTTCAGGTATTCTTTCTCCGGGTTTGGGTCTTTTATGTTCAGCAACAACAAGTCGCGTTCCTGGAAAACAAAGGCCAGCGCGTCGGTAAAAGCTGTGTTTGGCACTCCGTTGATCATGTAATTCGGTACGTCATTCAGCGAAATAGTTTGCTCCACATTATGCCCGAACTCGTGAATGGCAATGTTGTAGCCTTTGTAGTTCATGCCTGTAGCCGGAATACGGGTGCGCAGGTGTGCTTTTTCGCTTTTCATTTGTGCGCCCCAGGCATGACCTGATCCCCTTGCCGGATCAACTGTAATGCGCGAAGCCAGAAAATCAGCCTTTTCTTTTGTGAATCCCAACTTCAACAGCAAGTTGCCCAAATCGGCTTCCAGGGCTTTGGCATTCGGGTATTTCTTTTGGGTGATGGCATTCAGGCTTTCCTCGTTGATCGAACTGCGCGCCTTGAAACCGTCGTACCAGATATCCCAGGGTTGAAGATCGCGGCCCAACCGTTTTTTAATAATAGCTGCCACTTCATGAACCTGTTGAGAACCCAGAAATTCGGTAAACAATTTTTCCACCTCAGTTTGCGGAACCTGCATCCCTGCCGAAAAAGCCCGTTGAATGGCTGTTGGCATTGCCGGATTATACTTGTCGAATGACTGGTAAACATGGAAATTGTTGAGGATTTGTTGATAACGGCCGTCGATTTCGGCAGCCGGTTCGGTTTTGGCCCCATTAACAAAAACCTCATTGGAACCCGGGTTCCAGTCTTGTTTATCGGAATTAATCACAGCTTTCGGGATCGACTGGTCGATAATGCGCTGCATCACCTGGTAAATCATGCCCTGTTTTTCAAGGCCAACTTCTTTGTTGGCATAGTTGGCTTTAATTTCGTCGCGCAGGTTCCAGTGGCTCAGCAAAACCATGTCCAATGGGAAAAGTTTTTGACCGTCCTTGTTCAGTAAATGGCCCATATAAATGTTGTAATCGGCAATATAGGCATCGCCTTCGGCCGAAACTTTCCCGGCCTGAAGGTTTAATTCTGAAGGGACACGTGAAACGAATACGTCGCCCAGTCTTGAATATCCCCATTCCAGCGGCGCCCAGCCTGCCCCAAGTTCATTTTTCTCTTCGGTTGAATAATACGGGAAGTTAAGCGCAACAATGAATGCGATTTTATTGTCGTATAAATCGTTAATCAAATGAGCGCCCGCACTGTAACCGGCAAAAATCGGATCGATAGGCAGCGCTTCACCTTTTTGAAGCTGCACATTTTCCTGCAGATCGAGCGTAATTTTGTTGAAATGGCCAAAAAGCGATTCGAAATATTCGCTGAACCGGTAAAAGGTGCCCTCCTTTATTGCCGGGCCGGCAATAAAGTTTTCGGTACAGAATTTTACGAAATCACCGGGAGTTCCATCGCTGTCGCGCCAAAGTGTGGCTGCATGTTTCACCCCTTTTTCAACAATTACTGTGTTCGACAGGTTGTTTTTATCAGCAATTGATTTAACAGCCTGACCGATTGTTCCTTCGGTGATTCCGGCAACGGGGGTTTCTGTTTTTTCGGGTTTTTGTTGACAGGATGCAAACATGAGTGCAAAGGTTAAAATGATGATGTAATTTTTAATCATAGTTTGTTGTTTCTAAATTTATTGAATCACCACAACCCAATCTTTTTCCGGGTCAGCGGGCGGATTTCCAACAGAAACAAAACCATTCCCTTTAATCGAAGTAACCTTACCATCCATCATTTCGCCTACTTCGCGCGGATTAAACCATTTCACTGAAAAGGTTTTCCCACCCGGCAAATTGATTTTGGCATTTTGAGTTCCGGCCGGCAAATATGCAATTATAATTTCACCAGCTTTTTCGAGGCAGAAAGCGCCTTTCACGTTAATCAACCCATCGTTGCATTTCATCTCTTCCAATGGAAACTGTTGCATAAATTGGGTTGCAATTGTCGATTGTTTCCACCAGTTATCGCGGCTGCGGAAATCTTCCAGATTTAAATCGTTGTGCGGGTAGCGGTAACCAAAATACCACTCCACTCCTGCCCCACCGGCGAGTAACGCTCCCCACAAACAATTATGGCGAATGGTATCGTGCTGCGCATCATGCGAATCGGGCATCACCCCTTTCCAGTGCTGCCCGATTTCGTCGAGGTTTACAAGCCAGCGTTTTCCTGATTTTTCCGATTCTGCAACCCATTTATACATTCGTTCGTGAACGCGCGCGGGGTCGCCAATTTGCATTGACGGGCCATCCAATCGCGCAAATCCCAACATCGGGTTCAGATATTCATCCTGGAGCCTGTCATCGGAATGGGTGTGCACAACCACTATCGACGGGTAAGGATTTACCTGTTTCAGGTAGTTTATCATATCCTTCTTCTGGGCATCGGTTTGTCCGATTGGGGACCATTCGGCGGGGCCGTTTTCTTCGCCTATATTCCATGTAACCGCCAAATGATGGCCAAAACGGGCAACCAGTTCGCGCAGGTACAATTTTCGCTGAACATCGGTGTAGCCATTGTCGAGCAGACATTCATCTTCGGTTTCCTGCAACACAAAATGAATCATCATCCCTAATTGATCCATGTGGTCGAAAACCACTTCCCACTGATCGAGTTTGCTGCAATCGAAACGGTAGCGTTCGTTGTGATCGGTGTAAGGCCACACATCTTTACCGTCGCCCAGAATATTCATGGTCAGCATGTATTGAGAATTTACACCCACAGAGGCAAGATAATTCAAGGCTCCAATTATTCCTTTTCCCTTACCGGTTTGCCAGGTGGGATCGCCCGTTTTCCAATCGGCAATATGCGGTTCATATTTATGCAAATCTTTTTTCGGGTCGGCCTCGCCTTCGCGCACTTCGGTTTTCAGGCTGAAACGTGAAGCCTGGTCGAAACCGGCAAAAGCCAGGAAATTCTCGGGGCTGTCGGCGCCGTTTTTTATCCATATTTCATCCGTATCCTGAAATCTGAAATATCCTCTTCCTCCGTTTACAATTCTTCCTTTTGCTCGGAAATCATTGCCGGTTTTGTCGGATTTCCCAACTTCAAAACTTCCTTTCAACCCATCCAAAGCCACCGGTTCACCCAGGTTTTCGCCCTCTTTCACTACAATGTCTTTTTCTTTTCGGAAAGAGATTTTGTAATCCCACTTTCCGGCAGCATCGGGGCGAAAATGCACTTTCCAGGTATTTCCCTCATCAGCAGAAGTTTCGGCGGCATTGCCATCGGCGGCAAAAAATCCGGGAACTTTATATGATTTGGTTCCGTTGGTAAATGTGCCTTCCAGTTTGTAATCGAGAAACGGGTTTTCCTTTGCCCACTCCGAAGTTTCGGGGCCGGTGATAACCAGCGTTATTTTATGCCACTGCAACAGTTCGCCATCAATTTGAACAGCTTGTTTTTGTTGGGTTTGGCACGAAAAAAAGAAGGTAATCAGCAAAAGGTAAATCAGGTATTTCATTTTTTGAAATGGTTAAATCTTTTGTATTCAGCACAGATTAGAATATCAATTCTAAACTAAATTATTTATTGAAATACTTATGAATCAAATCCAATAATTTTTGTTTTACAATGGGTTTTGCAATATAATCGTTGCAACCCGCTTCAATTGCCTTTTCCCTGTCGCCCGACAGCCCATAAGCTGTCTGGGCTATTATTACAACATCTTTGTTGAATTGCCGTATTTGCCTTGTAGCTTCATAGCCGCTCAAACCAGGCATTTGAATATCCATCAGGATTAAATCAATGTCAGGGTTGTTGCGGCAAACTTCAATGGTCTCAAACCCGGTGCGGGCTTTTAAAAAATCCTTGCCATACTTTTCAATCATTAATGAAATAATCATTCCTGAAATATCATCGTCTTCGGCAATTAATATTTTCATGCTATTAATATGATTATCTGCTTTATCAGAAGCATCAACTTTTTTCACAATAACTTTTTCTTTTGGAACAGTATTGTAAGGCAAAGTTAAATAAAATGTTGAGCCAACATCTTCTTCGCTTTCAACCCGGATATTACCGCCAAGCATATCGGCATAAGCCCTTGAAATGGCCAATCCAAGGCCTGCTCCATGCCGTGCCATTTTGTCGGCGATATCGGCCTGTACGAAACGTTCAAAAATGGCTTCCTGCCGGCCTTTGGGAATTCCAATACCAGTGTCTTTCACGTAAAACTGAAGTTCGACGGGCTCACCAGCCGAATCGGTTGTTGAGCTTGTAGAAACACCTATTTCTATTGTACCCTTTTCGGTGTATTTAATGGCATTTTTAACCAGGTTTGTAAGTACGGCATAAACTTTCTCGGCATCGGTTTTAATGGTGGCTTCGTTTACAGGCAAGGTGTTTTTGATAAAAAGCTTCAATCCTTTTGCCTCAACCTCGGGTTTGAAGAAAGTATAGATGTACTCGATTTGCTCGTTGATATTCGACTCTCTTATTTCAAGTTTCATCAGTCCGGCTTCAATTTTCGAAATATCGACAATGTCGTTGATGATATTGAGCATCCGTGCGCCGCTTTTTTCAATAATGCCTATAAATTCCTGCTGCTCTTCGCCTGAAAGGCCGGGCTGTTTGAGCAGTTCGGCAAAGCCCAAAATGCCGTTCATGGGGGTGCGTATTTCGTGGCTCATATTGGCCAGAAATGCCGATTTTAACTTGTCGCTTTCTTCGGCTTTTTCTTTGGCAGCAACAAGTTCTGCAAGAACCGCTTTTTCGCGGGTTATGTCTTGCTGAACGGCTACAAAATGGGTAATCTCGTTTTTACTGTTGGTTATGGGCGAAATAACGGAGCGGTCCCAGTATAACTCACCGTTTTTGCGTTTATTCCTGAATTCGCCCTGCCAGGTTTTCCCGCTAAGGATGGTGTTCCACAATTCGGTATAAAATTCACGCGGAGTTTCGCCCGATTGTATAATACTCGGAGTTTGCCCCTTGAGTTCATCGAGGCTGTAGCCCGAGGCTTGCTCGAATGCTGGGTTCACGTAAGTGATGTACCTATCTTTATCGGTTATCATTACCAACGCCGGACTTTGCTCTACCGAGCGGCTCAACAATTTAAGTTGCAGCAGGGTTTCCCTGCGTTGGGTGATGTCTTCGGAAATCAGGACGTAATGTGTAATTTGGCCATTTTCATCGGTTAATGCCGATATTATAACCTCTTCCCAGTAAAACGAACCATCTTTTTTGCGGTTGTAAAATTCCCCGGTCCAGCTTTTGCCCTCTTTGAGTAGGCGTTGCATTTCGTTAAAGGGGCCAACATCCAGTTTCCCTTCATTAAAAATACGTGGTTTTCTTCCTTCAACATCGGCAAAAGAATACTGGGTGAGGGCAGTAAACTGTTTGTTGGTGTACTCTATTTCGCCATTGCTGTTGGTTAAGACGAAGGCTAAGGGGCTTAATTCAAGCGCGGAGGTGAGGGTTTTAATGTTTTCTTCTACCCGTTTGCGTTCGGTAATATCAAGGATTATAGCGGCAAATGATTGTTTGTCTTCAAAAACTGAAAGTTGTAAATGAACTTCAACGGGGTAAACCGAACCATTTT
>CAMTWS010000059.1:0-11532 GCA_947085485.1 uncultured Prolixibacteraceae bacterium | reverse complement strand
GGGTTTCCGGAGGTTCCACGCCCGATTTCCGGACAATCAACTACTTTCAGAAATACTTGGTTGTCGAATTACAAACAAAAGGTAAAGAAAGTGTCACTTTAAAAAATGCAGCATAAAAAAGAGGCTGCCTTTTTAGACAGCCCCGTTTTATCATAAAATACAACTCCTTTAAACGTTATACTTTAAACTTTGAACTAAATATGCCAGTTGATTAACTGCTCAATCAGTTCTTGTTTTCCGCTTATTTGTGCAGGTTCACCAACTTCCTTTGCAATGGAATAAAGATCTTCGAGAGATAGTTTTCCGTCCTCAAAATCAGCGCCTTTACCTGTGTCAAAAGATGCATAACGGTTTTTACGCATTTTCAGGTAATCCGAGTTGCTTAAAATGTTATCAGCAATTACCAGCGACCGTGCGAAAACATCCATTCCACCAATATGTGCGATGAAAATATCCTCCAAATCGGTTGAATTACGGCGGGTTTTGGCGTCGAAATTAATACCCCCGTGTGTAAATCCACCAGCCTGCAAAACTTCGAGCATAGCCTCAGTAATTTCGTAAATGTTGGTTGGGTATTCGTCTGTGTCCCATCCGTTTTGGTAATCGCCCTTGTTTGCGTCCATTGAACCAAGCATACCAGCATCGGCAGCCATACGCAAATCGTGGGCAAACGTGTGCCCGGCAAGGGTGGCGTGGTTCACTTCCACGTTCAGTTTGAAATCGTTTTCAAGACCATTGGCCCTCAGGAACCCAATTACAGTCTGAGCATCAAAATCGTACTGGTGTTTTGTTGGTTCCATTGGTTTTGGTTCGATAAAGAAAGTGCCCGTAAAACCCTGTTTCCGGCCGTAGTCGCGGGCTGTGCGCAGGAACTGTCCAAGGTGGGCAATTTCGCGTTTTGTGTCAGTATTGTGCAGGCTCATGTATCCTTCGCGTCCTCCCCAGAATACATAACCGGTTCCGCCCAGGGCGATGGTTGCATCGATGGCATTTTTAACCTGAACGGCTGCATTGGCCAGAACTGCAAAATCCGGATTGGTTGAAGCTCCGTTCATATATCTTGGATCAGAGAAAACATTGGCAGTTCCCCAAAGCAATTTCACACCCGAAGCCGCTTGTTTTTGTTTGGCGTAATCCACCATTTTCCCGAGGCGTTTCTCGATTTCGAAAACCGAACCGTCGCCAACTACGTCGGTGTCGTGGAAACAGTAGTACGGAATATTCATTTTTGTTATGAATTCGAAAGCTGCATCCATTCTCTCTTTGGCAGCATCCATAACATCTGTTGCGCCGTCCCACGGGAAAATCTGGGTTCCGGGGCCAAACGGGTCGCCGCCTGTTCCGCAGAAGGTATGCCAATAGGCCACTGCAAAACGCAGGTGATCTTTCATGGTTTTTCCCGCAACTATCCTGTTTTCATCATACCATTTAAATGCCAGTGGGTTTCTCGATTCAGTACCTTCGAATTTGATTTGGCCAATCCCTTTAAAATACTCTTTGTTACCTTTTAATACTTCCATTTTGTTGAATTTTTATGAATTAATATTGTTTTGAAAAAAGCAACCTGCTATATTTGTTTTTCAAGTTCTTTTTTCCAACTGTTGTATGCATCCTGGTATTCAGCTCTTTTTGAATTGTCAGGAACAATTGTTTCCAGTTTTTTCAGGTTCGAAAATGCTTCGTCAAACGATTTGTAATAACCCGAACCTACTCCTGCTCCGCGGGCTGCACCAACCGATCCATCGGTATTGTACAATTCAATAGTTGCTCCGGTTATTCCTGCCAAAGTATCCCTGAAAATCGGGCTCAAAAACATATTTGCTTTTCCGGCCCGGATTACCGAAGCATTAATCCCAATATTTTGCATGATGTCCATCCCGTATTTAAACGAGAACACAACACCTTCCTGGGCCCCCCTTAATAAATGCCCTTTTTGGTGAATGTTGAAATTAATGCCACTCAAAACTGAGCCAATATTTTTGTTGTTCAGAACACGTTCGGCGCCATTCCCAAAAGGCAGAACAGACAAGCCGTTTGAGCCGATTGAAATTTCAGACGCCAGTTTGTTCATCTCCTCATACGAAAGGTTTTCGCCAACCATGCGTTTCAACCACGCATTTAAAATACCGGTGCCATTGATACAAAGTAAAACTCCCAATCGCGGATTTTCCTTAGTATAATTTACGTGTGCAAAAGTATTTACGCGCGATTGCGGGTCATATTTAATCTCCTCGCTTACTCCATAAACTACGCCCGAAGTTCCGGCAGTTGTGGCAATCTCTCCGGGATTCAGCACATTCAGAGAAAGTGCATTGTTGGGTTGGTCGCCGGCCCGGTAACTGATTGTGGTTTTCGGCGAAAGACCAAGTTCTGAAGCCATATTTGCTGAAACCTGACTTTGAACGGCGAAAGTTGGAACGATTTCAGGAATAATATCAGCCGAGAATCCATAATTTTCAAACAGTAGTTGGGCCAATGAGTTTTCCTTGAAATCCCACATAATTCCTTCTGATATCCCGCTAACCGTGGTTTTAATTTCGCCCGAAAGTTTCATTGCAATATAATCGCCGGGGAGCATTATTTTATAAACTCTGCTATAAAGTTTCGGTTCGTTGTCTTTTACCCATTTTAATTTTGATGCAGTAAAATTACCCGGCGAATTGAGCAGGTTAGTCAGGCAACGCTGTCCGCCAATTTCTGCAAAAGCCTTATCGCCAATAGCAGCAGCACGGCTGTCGCACCAGATAATTGATGGCCGGATTACCTCGTGGTTTTTATCGACCATCACCAAACCGTGCATTTGATAAGAAATGCCAATCGACTGAATACTTTCAGGATTTACTTTCGATTCTTTTAAAACATCGGCCAGCGCCAGTTTCAGGTTTTGCCACCACAGTCCGGGTTCCTGTTCTGCCCAACCTGCTTTGTGGGCTGTTATTTTCATCTCCTGTTTCGGGTGAAACGAACTTGCAACACAATTGCCATTTTCTCCGTCAAGCAGAGAAACTTTTACGGAAGAACTTCCAATATCGAATCCAAGTAAATACATGATTTATAATGTTTTAAATAGTTTTCTAAATGTCGAACTGTTCTGTTCTGTTATGCTATCAAAATTAAACTCAAAAAACGGTGTTTCAAAGACTATACTTGTGTTATAAAACATATTAAAGCGATGACCGCAACTTTAAAGTTGTTGGAACTTCAAATTGAATTGGATTTCCGGTAAGGACAAATTCAGCAGCCTTTTGCCCCATTAATTCAAAACTGGTGGAAATTACTGTAATCCCGTTTTTTACATATTTTTTCATCGGTGTGTCGTTGTATGAAATAACACCAACTTCGCGGCCGGGTTCAAATCCATTTTCCTCGCACTGATCCAGAAATTTTGCCAGTGTTCGGTCGCTTACCAAAAAATAGAGGCCGCCATTCTCAATTTTGAACTGTTCAGAATCGAAAATTACATTGTGGTTAATCCCAAAGTCGTTGCAGAATTTTTCAAAGTAGTCAATCGTATCTTTTGGATGGTATGTAAATTCGGGATAATAAAGTATAAATTCCCTGTACTTTAAAATCTTTTCGGCATTGCTTTTAAAACAGTTGTAAACCGACTCCCCAAAATCCTGGTAAACTGACGATTGTGTTTCTTCGGAATTAATTTTCCAGTCGATTATTAAAAGCTGATCCTGATGGATTTTTTTGATGATTTTGGGAATCTTTGGATGGTCGAAATTCATGATAATATACTTGCTGTATTTGCCAACACTGTCGTTTATTATTTTTTCAAAAACACCAATATTATAATGGTGGAAATGTAAATCGACTCCGATATTTTTTGGCAGATTGTTGCGGAACGAACCATAAAGAACTTCCTTATAAGCCTTAAATGTATCGAGGAACAGAAAAACCTTGGTGATATTTTTCATTACAAAATAACCGCGATTGGGTACCGACTCGACCACTCCTTTTCGTTTTAGTTCGGCATAAGCTTTAAAAACCGTGTCGCGCGAAAGTTGGCTTTCGCCCATAATCTGGTTCACAGAAGGAAGCATGTCGCCCGATTTCAACTGGTTCTGACTAATTGAATCCATAATGGCATCAACCAGTTGCTGAAATTTTAAAACGTTGGAATTGTTATCGACAGTAAATTTGAAATTACCCATTTTTCGTAGCTTTTGCAGAACAGTTTGTGTTCTGGTCTGTTCTGCAAAATTATGAATTATATCGAAACAAAAGGCCACAAAAAAAGGATGAACAATGCCTTCCTTTTCAATTTTTTTATATCTGTTAACCTCTTACAAACAGGGCTTTTATGATATCCGTTGCCATTTTTGGGTTTTCTTTTAACCGACGGGTCGAATAGTTAAACCATTGTTTTCCGAAGGGTACGTAAACCCTCATTTTATGTCCTTTATCAACTATCGATTGCCGAAGCTCAGGAGTTACACCATACAGCATCTGAAACTCGTACCTGCTTTTCGGAACTTTATATTTTTCAATCAACCGAAATGATTGTTCAACAAGGTATCTGTCATGAGTAGCAATTCCCGCATACATATTATTTTTAAACATATATTCGAGGTCTTCCAGAAAATGATCTCTCACTTCCTGGAAATCTTTAAAAGCAATTTTCACAGGCTCAACATAAATACCTTTGCAAAGCCTGAAATTGAGCGGATACCCTCCGGCATTAATTACATGAAACCGTTCAAGATCGCTCAATGTGCGACGCATGTAAGCCTGTAGCACAAGTCCTACATTTTTAGGGAATTCAGCCCTGAGTTTATTATAAATTTCGATTTCAAGGTCAATACAAGCCGAATCTTCCATGTCGATTCTGACGAACGAGTTTTTTTCTGTAGCTAATGCAACTATTTCCCTAATGTAGTTCAAGCAAATTTCTTTATCGATGAGAAGCCCAAACATTGTGGGTTTCAAAGAGAAATTCCCTGTAATTCTCTCTGCGGTAAATCGTTTGATTATTTCAAAATACTTATTTCTGTTGTCTTTTGCCTCATCCAGCGACTGGATAAATTCGCCTAAAAGATCGATAGTTACCTCTATCTTTTTCTCATTAAGAAACTTCGACGCCAGCAGTCCTTCCTCAATAGTTTCCCCGGCAATATACCTTTTCGAAAAAAACCACACCAGCTTTTTGGGCATGTGAGGTAAAATATTCGCAATTAATTTATTCAACATTACAGGTTTTTGATAAAAAAAATTGAATTCTGATTTTGTAAAAGTACTATCCTGAATGTGTTTATTTCAATGATGTTTATCAGCAGCGGTTTATGATTTTATACAGGTTTTAGATATCAGTTATTGAGTTTTATTTTCCTGAAAAAAGTGTTAAACGGGCCATTTGGTTTAAACTAAAAAATTATCTTTGTGCCAGTTTTAAAGTAAATCTTAAATAAAAACTAATGAAGGGAACATCGTTGATTGTAAGCATTGTGCTTTTTGTGGCAGTTGCCGTTTTATATGTTTTGCATTTTACAGGTGGGAGCAAAAATGGAAAAGATTCAAGCGCTGATAACATAGCTGTAATAAATAAAGATGGGTTAAAAATAGCCTACGTAAAAGCCGATTCTGTAATTTTAAATTACAAACTTGCAGAATTACTGCACGACGAGTTTACTAAAAAGCAGCAAACTTATGCGGGCGAATATGCAACAAAACGCAGATCGTTCGAAAAAGATGCCGCATCTTTTCAGGAAAAATTACAGCGGGGCGGCTTTTTGAGCGAAGATCGGGCGGTACAGGAGCGCAACAGATTGGCCGGAATAGAACAGGAAATACTAAAAATGGACCAGGACTTGTCGGCCAAATTGGGCGAAATGCAAAATACAAACAGCCAGCAGGTTTTAGATAGTTTGCTTAATTGCTTAAAACTCTTTAACACAAGTAAACAATACGATTATATTTTGAATGCCTCCAGTATTTTAATTGGTACAGAGGGCGATAATATTACTGCCGATATTTTAAGGTTAATGAACGATAAATATTTAGCAACTTCTAAAAAATAAAATGATTCGACATCGAAATACAATCCGGGCAAATTGTCCGGATTTTTTTGCATTAAATTGTAGCTTTGCAGCATGTTTGCCAGTTCCTATCTTTTAAAAAACAACCGGGTTCCACTCATCGAATCGGAACCCAATCAGCATTGCAACATCAGCATTGTAATTCCATGTTATAACGAAACGGGACTTTTGCATACACTTGAATCGTTAAAGAATTGCAGTTTGCCGGAAACTAATGTTGAGGTTATTATATTAATAAATCATTGTGAAGGTGCATCCGAAGAAATTAAAAGCGCCAATGCTGTAACTAAAACTGAAGCCAGCCGGTGGATAAAAGAACACATTAGCAGCAAAATCAAATTCTTTGCAGTTGGCCCCATCGAATTAAGAAAAAAGTGGGCCGGAGTAGGTCTTGCCCGGAAAACCGGAATGGATGAGGCAGTATTGCGGTTTGACCGGTTCGATAAAAAAGGTGGAATTGTGGTTTCGCTCGATGCCGATTCGCTGGTTGAACCCAATTATCTTATTGAAATTGAAAAGCATTTCAAACTAAACCCAAAACATGTTGGCGTAACTATTTTGGTTGAACATCAGAAAAACGGATTGTCAGAAAAGCAAAAACTTGGAATCGACCTGTACGAAAAATATTTGAACTATTATAAAAATGCCCTGAGGTTTACGGGCTATCCGCAAGCCATGATTACCATTGGATCGGCTTTTGCGGTTACCGCCGAAGCGTATGTAAAACGCGGTGGCATGAACCGCCGTCAGGCTGGAGAAGATTTCTATTTCCTTCAAACCCTTACGCAACTGGGCACTGTTGGCGAAATTACATCCACCAAAGTGCATCCCTCAGCACGGTTGTCAAACCGGGTGCCCTTTGGCACCGGGGCTGCCATTCAGAAGTGGATGGAAGGAACCAAAGACCTTACCAAAACCTGCAATTTCAATGCTTTTACCGATTTGAAATCTTTTTTTGATTTTAAGGAAAAGCTGTTTCAGTCTGGTGAATCAGGATTTGCCGATGTCGTTTCAGATTTACCTGAATCCATCCGGCAATTTATTTTATATGATAATTTCCGGAACCAAGTTGAAGATTTAAATAAAAACTGTTCAACACTGAAATCTTTTCAGACCCGGTTTTTTCAAAAGTTTAATGCTTTCAAAGTCATGAAGTTTCTGAATTTCGCTCATGAAAAATATTATGAAAAGGCTGATTTGGAAGAACAGCTTTTTAGCATGAACAATTTGGCAACCACTATTTCAATCCATTAGCCAGCATATAATAAATTTCGTTCCAGCGCAACTCTTTTTTGAACTCAGTTACGCAGGTATCTTTATCGATTACAACAAATTCAACATCGGCAAACTCGGCAAAAGTTTCAATATAATCGGGCGTTAAAGCCATCGTATATGCCGAGTGATGGGTACCGCCGGCATAAATCCATGCTGCAGCGCCATCGGCCAGGTTTGGCATGGTTTTCCAGAAAGCCGAAGCAACCGGCAATTTTGGCATTTTTTCGAGCGGTTCAATTACTTCCAAAGTATTTACGATTAACCTGAAACGGTTGCCCAAGTCGATTAAGGTTACATTCATGGCATCTCCTGTTGCACTGTCAAAAATCAGGCGGGCAGGGGCATCTTTGCCGCCAATTCCGAGCGGATGAACTTCGAGCCGTGGTTTTTTAGAGGCAATCGACGGACAAATTTCAAGCATGTGTGCTCCCAAAACAGCTTCGTTGGCCGGGTCGAGGTGGTAGGTGTAATCTTCCATAAACGAACTTCCGCCGTTCATTCCTGCCGACATGGTTTTAATAATGCGCAACATCGCCGCCTGCTTCCAGTCGCCTTCTGCTCCAAAACCGTAACCGGCGGCCATTAAACGTTGCGATGCCAAGCCCGGTAACTGGGCAAGTCCTGTTAAATTTTCGAAGTTGGTAGTAAAAGCCTTGAAATTTCCGTCAACCATAAAACGTTTCATCGCTATTTCGTAGCGGGCCTGAACACGAACATTTTCGTGGTATCTTCCACCCGGTTTGCAATCTGCGGCAACTTCGTATTCTTTTTCGTATTCCTTATATAATGTGTCAACTTCGGCATCGGTCGCTTTTTCGATACATTTCACCAAATCGCCAACACCATAAGCCGAAATCTGCCAGCCAAATTTAATTTGCGCTTCCACTTTGTCGCCTTCGGTAACTGCAACTTCGCGCATATTATCGCCAAAACGGGCAACTTTCAGTCCTTGCGAATCGGCCCAGCCAATGGCAGTGCGGCACCATTTTGCAACATCGTTTTGCACGTTTTCGGCTTGCCAGTGACCAACCACCACTTTGCGGTTTTTGCGCATCCGTGTATTGATAAAACCAAATTCGCGACAACCGTGTGCACTTTGGTGCAGGTTCATGTAATCCATGTCGATTTCGCTCCAGGGCAGGTCGCGGTTAAATTGGGTATGCAGGTGCATGTAAGGTTTGGTAAGCGCTTTCAATCCGGCAATCCACATTTTTGCAGGCGAAAAAGTGTGCATCCAGGTAATCAGCCCGATACATTTTTTATCAGAACTGGCCTGAATACAGATGTCCAGTATTTCGTCGGGTGTTTTTACTACCGGTTTAAATACGATAGTCACCGGAAATTTTCCTGATTTGTTTAATCCATCAACAATAGTTGCTGAGTCTGTATCAACCTGTTTTAAGGTTTTCGGACCGTATAAATGCTGGCTTCCGGTTACAAACCATACTTCCATTTGTTTAAAATCTATCATTTTTATTGCGTTTTAATTATGAGGCTAAAATAGTAAAATATTTATAAACGTAAGATTTACACTTTTGGGAAATTTTAATACTGGTTTTGGATTTTGGCTGTATAATTTCTACTTTTCACACCATGTAAAAATGACATGAGAATGATTCAAATAAACTATAGCAAATGCCTAAGATTGTAATTTCAGATAATTAAATGATGACAGAAAGATTTCAAAATAAATACCGGATACCCACTGCACGGTTGCAAAATTGGGATTATGGCTCCGATGCCATGTATTTTGTAACAATATGCACGTCCCAGCGCGAATGTTATTTTGGGAATATTGTAAATGGGGAAATGGTTTTGTCGAAATTAGGAAAAATTGTTGAACCCGAATGGGTAAAAACATTTGAAATGCGTCAGGATATGAATTTACAGATGGGCGAATACGTGGTGATGCCCAATCATTTTCATGCCATAATTTCAATTGGGATAAATAAATACAATACGGGTGCGGTTGGTGGCGGGATTGTTAACGGGGTTGGTGGCGCGATGGGTAGAGACGCGATGCATCGCGTCTCTACGAACGTCACGAACGTCACCGATGAAACGGTTGATACCAAACCAATTGATGGTATTTATAAAAACAAATTTGGGCCTCAATCTAAAAATCTGGCATCCATTCTCAGGGGATTTAAATCAGCAGTAACAACATTTGCGAGAATCAATAACATCAATTTCGACTGGCAACCCCGGTTTCACGACCATATCATCAGAACCGACGAATCGTTTCAACGGATTTCGAAATATATTGCAAACAATCTGGCAAATTGGAAGGATGATAGATTTTTTCAATAATATGCGGTAATGCGGTAGAGACGCGATGCATCGTGTCTCTACAATTCAAAAATTTTACACCGGTTTTGGATTTTGACCGGATAATTTCTACCTTATCACCGAAATATCCAACAGTAAAATAAATCATAAAATAATATTACAATGAACTTAAAATTGATTAAAAAAACAGTCTTCCAAAGTATGGTTGTTTTTGTATTGACAATCATTTTGTTTTCGTGCACGCCAAAACCGGCAACCGAAAGTAAACTGCCTGCTGAATCTGTAAAAAGTGATTATTATGTTGCCGCCTACATCTGGCCGTCGTGCCACCACGATGAACGTTTTGGTGATATTCTCTGGCCCGAAGGAACCGGTGAGTGGGAAGTAATTAAAAAAGGGAATCCCCGATTCGAAGGTCATTATCAACCACGCCAGCCACTTTGGGGCTACGAAATGGACAACGATCCGCAGGTGATGGAAAAGTGGATCAATGCAGCAACCAACCACGGTGTCAATATTTTTGTGTTCGACTGGTACTGGTACGATGGAGGTCCTTTCCTGGAAAGCGCCCTGAATGATGGTTTCCTGAAAGCAAAGAATAATTCTAAGATGCAGTTTTATATCATGTGGGCCAACCACGATGTAAAACGGAACTACTGGAACGTTCACAAATACAAGGACGATACTTCGATTCTTTGGAACGCTGTTGTGGATTGGGACAACTACAAAATTATTGTTGACAGGGTTATCAAACAGTATTTCAGTCAGCCCAACTATTTCAAAATCGACGGCTGTCCGGTATTTTCCGTTTTCAGTGTTGATAAATTGCTTGAAAGTTTTGGCGGAGATGTAAAAGAAGCCCGCAAAGCGCTGGACTATTTCAGGGAAGAAGTGAAAAAGGCCGGTTTTCCCGGTTTACATATCCAGTGGAACCAGGGCGGAGGCTCCATTATGTCCGTAGAATCGGCAACAAACTTTTCCAACAGGGTAAACGAAATGGGTTTCAACAGTGTTGCCATGTACAACATGGGCGGATTAGCTGAAGATTACCTGGTTTATGGCGCCAATTCGGTAAAAATAAGGGCTCAGATGGATTCGATTTTAAATATCCCGCTGTTCCCCTGCGTTTCAATTGGGTGGGACGATTCGCCAAGATTTCCGGCAAAAGGCATTCACGATGTAGTGCATTATTACAATACACCTGAAAGTTTTGCAGCCCTGCTCTCCAAAGCAAAAAAATATGCCGACAGTCATCCCGAACAACCGAGACTGATCACCATCAACGCCTGGAACGAGTGGGTGGAAGGCAGTTACCTGCTGCCCGATATGCTTAACGGGTATGGTTATCTGGAAGCTGTAAAAGAGGTAATAAACGGAGAGTTTGAAAATTTTGAAAAAAACTGATAAATTTGAAGAAAAAAAGAGATGAGTTCAGTATCGTATCAAATATCACTTTCATACAATCAAATTCGCGAATTGGTCAATCAGTTGCCATTTAAAGATAAGGCGAGATTAGGTAAAGAGCTTGCAAAACAAACCAGAGATAAAGAATTAAGCCGGTTGCTTGAATCTTTTCGTACCAATGAAATCGAACAAAAGGAAATTGACGAAGAAGTTGAGATTGTAAGAGACGAAATTTATGCCAAAACAAAAAAAGATTAAGGCAATTATTGACACAAATCTTTTTATCAGTTTTTTGATTGGTAAAAAATTAAAAAGCCTGTTACTAATCAGTTTGCAAATTAGCAATAGTATTTAAGGAACGGATAACGTTTTGTTTATTTTTTAGGACTGTATCTGTTACCGAGCGGAGGACGGCAAAAATGAACGCACCGTTTGGAGATTTAAACTGTCCCGACACTTTTTGTTTCACTTTTATGTTCCTGATGGCCCTTTCGGAAGCGTTGTTGTCAGGCGGCACTTTTTG
>CAMTWS010000058.1:0-7507 GCA_947085485.1 uncultured Prolixibacteraceae bacterium | reverse complement strand
TACCGGCTCCTTTTCAAAAATCAGGAACCCATTGATCCATGAGGAGTAAAGGGTCACATCCACCCGGTCTATGGTCACATTATCTTCCTGTTTGTTGTAAAGCATACGTTCTCCAGGCGCCAGTTCAATGGTTTTAGAAAACATTTTGTTCCTCCCCGCGGTTACCTTGCCTGTTACCAATACCGTCTGGGTTGTCTGGTCGTTCGGATAAGAAGATACATTAAACCGTGTCCCCAGTACCCGAACCTTCATATCTTGTGTTATAACATAAAAAGGCTTCGATGGGTCGGTTGTAACGTCAAAGAATGCTTCTCCTGATAGATATACTTCCCTTGAGTGGCTGTTGAAAGTTGCCGGATAGGACAACTGGCTGCCGGAGTTAAGCCAGATACGGGTACCATCGGCGAGGGTAATTTCCGATCGTTTTCCATAAGGAATTATAACCTGGTGCATGGCTGCCTTGCCTGATTTTGCCTTGCCGGTATCTGTGGCAATGGTATCGTTGTTAATGGTTAAACCACCGGTGGCTGTCTGATGGATTTTGGTTTGTTCGGTTTCAAATACACGTACAGTACCGTCAGGCAATATTATTTTCCCTTTTTCAATGGCGTCACCGCTTGCCACTTCAAATGGAAGTTGCTGTTTGTCGTCCAGCAAATAATATAATAGGCCACAGATGGAAACCAAAAGGAGCATAACTGCGGCAATTTTCATTATTGCGAAACCAATTTTGCGTATAGTTGTGGGGGCAGAGGTTACTTTGGTAAAAATCTGATTGAGCTTGTCGGCGGGAACAGCAGGTTCAATAGCCTGCATGGCCCTGATGATTAATGCAGCCTCCTGAACTTTTTCCTTTTGCAGGGGATGTAATTGAAGGTACCCACTCCAGAATCTGACGTTCTCCAAGGTGGGATGTAACACCCATAGCATAAAATCATCATCAAGAATAAAATCCTCTGTATCGTAATTTGTATATTTTTCGTAACCCATAAATGTCATGCTTATATCCTATAAAGGCACGACATCTGAAAACATCATCATTTTTTTGGGATTATTTTTTCTGCGGCGATGAATTTGTGTACTCCTTTCCTTTTGATGCTATGAGTATTTGATTTAATTATTAGTGTCCGGTTACCCGTTTTCCTTATCATCAAGACAACGAAAAAACCCAACCAACAGCAGCAATGGATTATCGCTTTCTTTCCGGATACTTTCTTTCATTGCTTTTACTGCCCCACAGATCAGGTTCCGGCATGCCTCAATACTGATGTCCATTATTCCGGCAATTTCCTTGTAATTCAGTTCTTTGGAAAAACGGAGATAGATGGCTTCTTTCTGCCGGGGTGTGAGCTTTTTGAGGACTTTCAGTAGCAGTTTTGATTTGTGTTCAGTAATCTCTTCCAGGATTATTTCATATTCGATTGACCAGATTATTTCAAAATTCTGTGTTTCCATATCCTCTTCAAGGTTTAGCCGCTTTCCCTTTTGTAGCTTTTTCAATAGTTTTCGTTTATAAGCCTTTAGCAGGTAGAAAAGAATATTCTCGGTATCGCCTAAGGTTTTGCGGTTTTTGATCAATTCTACAAAAAGGTCATGAATCGAATCCTCTACCATTGTATTATCGGGTGTAAATTTTAACCCATACTGGTAAAGCTTAACTGAATTTTCAGTATATATAAATGATAAAGCCTGATCGTCGCCCTTTTTAAAGAGCGACCAGATTTCAATATCCGACAAGCCAGGCAGTTTCATTATTGATTCCGTTTAATCAAATAGCAAGATTAGCAAATATATGGTTTAAATACAAAATCGGTTTTCATCCATAGTTTTGCTTATAAAGAAAGTTTGTTTAATTTAACCCCCCTAAATCTTATGCCATATGAAAGAAGCACTGTTGGTACTCGACCATGTCCGCCTAAATTTCTCACCTGGTGGGTTATTGTTCCTCAATATCACTATTGCATTTGCAATAAAGCCTTCGCCAACCGTGGCTTTGGGGATGATCCTGGTAGCAGCTTGCCCGGGTGGAAATATTTCCAATTTTATGTCTTCCCTGGCAAAGGGGAATATAGCATTGTCGGTAAGCCTTACTGCATTTGCTACTGTTGCGGCAACTGTAATGACACCTGCAAATTTTGCATTCTGGGGTGATTTATACGTCAGTTACTACGAAAAAACCGGAACTTCCCTCCTGAGGCCTATTGTAATTGATTTCTGGCAGGTGGTGCAAACTGTGTTTATATTATTGGGTATTCCTGTCATCCTTGGATTGTTTGTTGCACAAAAGTTTCCCAACCTGACGATGAAAATTAAAAAGCCGATCAAACAAGCATCAATAATAATATTCATACTCTTTGTTATTGTTCTCTTGTCGGCCAATTTTTCAAACTTTATGAAGTATATCCATCTGATATTTATTATTGTTTTAATTCATAATGGATTGGCCCTGGGCACCGGTTTTCTCTTCAGTACAATTATGCGAAGGCCCCGCTTCGACCGAAGGGCAATTACCATCGAAACCGGTATTCAGAATTCAGGTCTTGGTTGGTTCTGATGTTTAACCCAAAGATATTTCCACCCGAACTCGAACTGGGAGGAATGGCAGTGATTGCGGCCTGGTGGGGAGTTTGGCATATTGTTTCAGGGTTGATATTGGCGACAATATGGTCGAGAAAGCCGCTGGAGGAATAGGTAGTTACCAGCAGGTTCTATTTCCGTTTTCCTGATTTCTTAGATTTTTCAAATCGTCTTTTTTTCTGGTGGAATGCCCCCTTAAACGATGGATTATCAATTTTCTGCTGACGGTCGATCTCTCGTAACTGGCTCTGCCGTTCTTCAAAACCAGTAGGCTCAATAGTAACCCCTGTTCGCGCCGATTTGCAATCGGTGCGCAATTCGACAGAATTGAAAAATTCCCTCTGTTTCAGATGCTGATTTATTAAGGAAACTTTTGACACTCGACAACGAAGTAAAATTTTGCCGTTCCGGCAAGGCACGGATTACACTTCGTTAAATCTGTACCAGCAGGAGCTTTAGCGGCAACGAGGCGTAAGTTGTTTTGAGCCAGCCTGACTGGCTGAGAGCTTTGCAACTCAGCTTTTTGTTGAGCAGGTAAGGGTAATCCTGAAACAGGTATTCAAAAAGTATCCCCTTCTCAACTTCAGGGCAATTGTGCTTTCAAAGAAGTTGAAAGGCTCCTTTCATTCCAAATCAATTAATCTTTTAAGTTCAGAAACCATATAAAGTGGCAATGACAAAAGGGTCCATGAAAGTTTAGCATTTTCACCAGGCGCATTAATCTTTGAATTAAACATTCCTTTGCTGGGAATATCCATGTTGAACCTTATACCGTTTATAAGTCTTTTTTCGTACAAATACATTTGCATTGATTTTAAAGTTCCCGTTTTCCCTGCTTTTACTTCAACAGGATAAATATTGTTTTTGTATTGAAAAATAAAATCGATTTCGGCATTGGAATTTTTTTCTTCCCTCGACCAGTAAAATAACCCGGGGCTTAACCAGGCAGGTTGAATACACAGCAATTCCTGTGCAATAAATTGTTCGGCAAGCATTCCTTCGTTGGCGGTTACCAAATTATCAAGCCCGGTGAGTTCTATTTGATTTAATTGGTTCACAAAACCAATATCCATGAAAACAGTTTTAAATACATCATCCTTAACATGTTCTGTGAGAGGCACATTTGTTGCATTGCTATGTTTTACCGTATGGATAATTCTGCTTAATACAAGCTTTTCAATCGCATCTTTCAGATAGGTTGACCTTATTTCCCTGTCGATATTGCTGTATTTGATTTTCCTGCCGGGATAACGGCCACAATACCTTAAAACTATTTGCAGGTATTCCTGTTGTTTGCGGGCGCCGTATTTTGCAAAATCGTATTGGATAGAAGTCAAAATATTATTCTGTATCCTCTGAATATCAGGAAGCCTGGTATTTTCTGCAAAATTATTCACTGCTGCCGGCATCCCTCCTATAAAAAAGTAAAACCTGAGATGTTGTGAAATTTGATTGTGAATGACTTCGCTGAATGGTTTTGCAAAATCATATTCCTGAATATAGGTAACAAGTTTTTCCTGGTTAATTGCCACAAGGAATTCTTTAAAGTTCATAGGGTACATATACAGGAATTCAACGCGCCCAACCGGCATTGGCAATTTCATTTCGTTTAAGGTATGGTCGAGCAATGAGCCTGCACAAATTACATGGAGTTCCGGAATTTTTTCCTTAAAATACCGCAGTGATTGTATTGCTTCAGGGCAGGCCTGTATTTCGTCGATAAAAAACAACGTGTCCCCTGAACTCACATTCTCGTTCATTAAAATTGAAAGTTCTGTCAGGATGCGATTTACATCATTGTCGAAGAAAAGTTTTTTAAGTTCCGGCTTTTCTTCCAGATTTATTTTCAGACAATTTTTGAAATCGGTTTTTGCAAACTCCTCAATTACGTGTGTTTTCCCAACCTGTCGGGCGCCTCTTAATATTAATGGATTCCTGTCTTTACGGTTTTTCCAATCTCTTAAATATTGTATTATTTCTCTTTTCATGCTAAAATACAATGGTGTTTAAACATGTTTAGTGCAAATATACAATAATGATTTATATTTTTCAACTATCCCTTCGTTTTAGCTTAAGCGGAAGCGATTGGTAAACTGTGTTTAGTTTGCAACTCATCTTCCTGTAGCAGTTAAAGTAACCCTGTAACAGATATCCGTCCAACATGCTATTTTTGCAATTTGAAAGTTGTATTTCCATAATTTCAAAAATTTGAATGAGAGCTATTTTAATTAATAATACCTGCAATGTGAAACGTAGTTCAAAAATTACAATGGCAATTTTTATTGCACTGTCATTTATCATTGCTTCGTGCAGCAAAAAACAATATCCAACCGGATCGGAAAGTTACAGGCCGTCAGTTATCGGCAGCGAAATGCAGGAATTCTTCAACGGTGGCGCCGAAAGAAAACTGGACACAGTCCGCAAAAAACCCAAGCAAATTATCCGTACAGCCGAAAAATATATCGGGACACCGCACTGCATGGGCGGGGCTACCAAAAAATGTATGGATTGTTCGGGGCTGACTTACGTTTCGTTTGCGAAACATAAAATATCAATCCCACGCAATTCGCAGGATCAGGCGCGTTACGGGCGGATAATTTTTAACCCAAATGATCTGAAAAGAGGGGATCTGGGTTTTTTTACCAAATCATATAACACTTCAGGTTATATAACCCACGTTGGTATTTATCTGGGAAACAACAAATTTATCCATGCTTCCACTTCAAGCGGGGTAATTGTAACACCATTTGATAATCCCTGGTGGAGCCGGCGTTTTGTGTTTGGAACAAGGGTTTTTTATTGAGGGTTTGTTGAGAGTGAATATAATATCACATATTAGAAAGTGATAAACCACTGTAAATAGTTTCGTAATCGACTAATTCCCCGGTTGCTTTCATGAAATAAACTCCTTTTTTTCTGAGTTTTTCTATATCTAAATTTTCGGCTTTTCGCTTTACTTCAATAAATTTCGCTTTCTTTTCAAGCTCATTTACAGCAATAAGGTCAATTTCACTCTCTCCTTTTCTATCCCAATAGCCGCCAATCATGGTAATATTCCCTTCTTCGATAAACCTTGTTTTGAAATATCTTTCAAGAATTTTACCACTGTATGTAGGATAATCACGTGAGATAATCTCTTTCAACTCTTTGAATCCTCCAATTTCGATGATATGGCTGTATTTATAAATAAAACGGAACCAAAATGTGAGAAAATTATCCTCAATTGAATAACGAATATTTTTTGATTCAACTTTTGAAAAAATAGGTATTGTTTTTGAAATCAGGCTGTAGTCTCTCTCCATTTTAGTCAAATAACCTCCAATTTCACGTTTTACCCCCGCTCCCGCGCGATTGTATTGCGTGGCACTACTTAACAACAATAACATTATCCGGTATTCCTTTTTCGCCGGCATATTCAGCAGCACTAATGTATAAATAATCTTCCTCCACCCCTTGTTTGCAACAACGGGTGGGCTGTTTCGCATTTGTAATGCATTTTTTTAAGCAACATGTTTTTTTATGATGTATTCGCTATTTTTACGACAAAAAAATGTCATGCCCACAAGTAAATTAAAGTTTATCCTTGTAAAATGGCAATTATTCAATTAATAATGCCCGGCTGCCGATACTACGACAACGGTTACAATATCTTCTTCGATTCTATAAATCAATCGGTTCTTTTTGTCGATACGTCTGCTCCAATATCCCGAAAGTTCATGTTTCAATTGTTCCGGTTGCCCGGTTCCTGTCGTGGGGTGTTCATTAGGTTCGCCGATTAAAGAATTTACTTTTCTGTAAGCGGATTTATTGCCACTATGTTTCAAGGCTCTTAAATCCTCTTTTGCTTCGGAAGAAATTCTATCGTGTAAACCATGCTATAATTCTTCAAAAAACTTTTCAATATCCTCTTTCGTTTTCAGAACGATGCTGTACTTCCTGTCCTTTTCCGCGTTCTGAATCATTTTTACAAATTCAGGGTCATACGGGTTTTCTTTTCTTTCAAAAGGGATTTTCAAAGCTTTCAAAACCGATTTTATGGCTTCCAGTTGCTCTTTATTTTTTGGATGAATTGTAAGTGCTTCCATCTTTTTATGTGTTGTTTTTAATTAATTCTTTCCTGTGCTAATTATTTTAAACGGGTTGTAATTCAAAATTTACTTTTGCACCCAATGCTGTGGCTATCTTGCTGATGGTTGCCAGGGTAAGGTTATATTTTCCGTTTTCGATACGTGAAATTTGTCCTTTTTCAATTCCGGTTTTTTCGGCTAACTGTTCCTGCGTAAGGTTCTTACTTTTGCGTAATTCTTTAAACCGGCTGGCCAGTATTTCGGCTTTCAGTTCGTTTTCAAATGCTATCCGTTTGGGTGTACCTGGTTCGCCAATGATTCGGGCTAAAACTTCTTCGTGTATTACTGTTTTCATAATCCTTAACATTCAACTTCAAATCGTTTCACGGTTCAAATGTAGAAAATGGTTGTAATATATTACAATTATTGTTTTATTATTTTGCTTTCTGATTGTAATTTCTGATTCCTTTTTAACCCCGATGGTGCGGTCCCGATAATTACCGAGGATACAATTAGCACTCTTGGGCCAGACATTTACAATAACCCCACTCCCCTGGATATGCTATCTGGAGTTAACAGGCATGGAATTGAAATTTTCAATTCCCCGCTTAAGAATCTGAATTAAGTCTGATGCAAAAGAACCGGCTGTCAGACAAATTGGTTAACACGGTTGTCATTTACACTTTTTATTTTCCACTGGTTGATACTGGTTGTTGGAAATCCTGGCGGGTATCTTTTGATAATGAATATTGAGATCACTCCGAAAAGTCGGAAATTCAATAATTTTCATCTGTTTGACCCCTAACCCCAAAGGGGAACATCTGAAAATCATTGAATTAGGAAGTCCCCCCTTTGGGGGTTAG
>CAMTWS010000057.1:0-4041 GCA_947085485.1 uncultured Prolixibacteraceae bacterium | reverse complement strand
TGCTTTCATCGGCTTCGGCATTTCGGTTGGCATGTACCAAACTGTCCAGTTTATCCCATCCGTTATAAGTAATCAGTGCGATGCTCCTGCCTTTTATTGATGCCGTGATTACTTTTTTATTTCCCCCTTCAAATTGATTTATCACCGGTTTTTCGCTCTTGATATGCGGCAATCCAAAATGCCCCAAAGTTAATTCGTGTTCAAAAGCCAAACGGGAGCGGTCAACCCGGATTACACCACCGGGAATGATAATGCCGGCAAGGTCGATAATATATCCAACGCCGTTATTTGGTGGCCGCCTCATTATTGCCTGCCGGTAAATAACATCGTTTTTTACCCCGTTGAACATCATGCTTTGCGAAATGGTGAATTCCCTGTTTTTATCGGAACTGTTACCAAGTGCAATGCCAGTGAGATAAAAATTTACATCATCACCGCGAACATCGCGTGGATCAAGGCTTCTGAAACTGTATTCCATCGAAGTCCCGCCGGCAGGATTGTGATCTTCCCAGGGAAAATGCGTATTGTATGTCAGTTTTGAATAATTCGGATCGTCGTAATAAACTTTTCCCGGAATGATTTCAGAAGTACCTGTTTTGCCATGATTAACCAAAACCAACCCCGGATTTTCAAGCACTACTTTTTTTGAATTATGTCCAAGTTCTTCCCAGAACCCTTCGTTTTCTTTGGCTGTCCAAAAGGGTGAATCATCGGGCAGAGCCAAACAAATGAAAGGTAAAAACATCAAAAACGGACTTGCTGAGCAGCTGTAGTTTTGAACCATGTATTCTTTCTGACCATAAAACCCAAGGCTTGGAATATCATTATCGAAAAATTCTTCGCGTGTTACAAATTGCAATAATGAACCTGAACAAAGCCGCCGTGCCAAACCCGGGTCAAGCAATGTTTTGTCTTTCAACATAAAAGCCACCGGAAAAGCGCCCGAAACCCAGGTACGGTAACAAATACTGCGCGACCACATGTTAATATAACCATCGCGGCCAAAAAATGAGGGCAGCGACTCCATTAATTTTTGAGCCGATTTTTCTATAATTGCTGCAATTTCAGGGTAATACTCATCGCCAAAAGTACGGTTCCAGATGGTTGTGTAAACAATGAAAAGGCTGATTGAGTAATAATTGTAGGTTTGTTCGAGATACCAGCCATTTCCTGAATGGTACGATGCAACCCACAAAAGATGTCCTTTCAGCAGATCGTCGTCAATTTCGTACCCGTATTTTCTCAGGAACGAGAGTGTGATGATGTTAAAAATCCGCCAGTTGTTTTGTGTTGTACGGTGATGCGCCCATTTCGAAATCGTGATGACCATTTCTTCCTTTTGCTTTTCAGAAAAATAGGTCCAAATGGTTTCGGGCATCAGTAAAAGTGTTTTAAACAATCCTCCAAATTCGCAGGTAAACTGGTAGGTTGAATCTGGCAAATCATCGGGTAAGGGCAATGAATTTGGATGTCCCGGAGTAAGTGCATTGTACAAATGAAGACAATAATAATCGCGAAGATTGATGCCTTTAATTTCAGTTTTTGGATCGATATAAATTAGTGGGCCAGCCAAAGTAAATGTCCTTTCCAGCGCTTCAAACTCAGCAGAACGATATCGCCAACCGGGTGCGCCGGGCTGCGGATAGGTTTTGCCCGGAACTATTGGGAATAAAATTGTATCATTAATTGACTTAACATGCGTAAATGCCCTTTCCAATAAGTACTTTGCCATCTCAATGTAATGTTGTTTTGTCATTCCGGTTAGCGGACTTTTATCGAAGTCGGGGTTGTTAATCTCAAATACTCGTTTCATACCAGTTTTCCTCTTGTTATTTAATCAGTACAAATATGACTATTAAGCTATGAATTTGAGTGATTGAGTTTTTGCAAAAGCTTGTATTTATTTAGCAAGAAAGCCCCCTTCAAACCTCCCCCAAGGGGGAGGCATTGGCCAGATTTATAAAAATTTACTGTATTATCAACTCGGGAGAAACTTTACTCTGTTACCATAAAGTGGAATAAAAATAAGTTTGACCTTCATTTACGAAGAATGAATTTTAAAGAAAAAAATTCCACCTTAATGTTTTGACTCAACAAGATGGAATCCTTCATTTTCCTACTTCCTTTTTCTCCCCCTTTGGGGGAGTCAGAGGGGGCTTTCTTCTATTTTTTCAAACCGGCAACTGCGAAATAGGCATTTTTTGGTTTGTGCTGCCTGTCGAAAAGCAGCGGGTAGTTGGTGCGGCCGCGCATCGGGAAGTTGTTTTTCCACGAAACATCGTCGCTGGCGCCCCAGAAAGTCACGCGGTCAATTTTGTCGCGGTGTTTCAAAAGGATTTTAAAGATTTCCTCGTACCGTTTTGTCAGTTTATCGTCGATTTCCTTTGGCAAACCATTCCATACGGATTGAGTGTTTCGCGGTATTCGGCATTGGTCGAAATTTCGGCAGAACGACCCCAGTCGTAGGGTAAAACATCCACTTCGAGCTCTGTTATTGCTATCCGCAACCCGGCAGCTGCATACATTTCAATGGCTTGTTCCCATAGTTTCAGGTCTGGTGAATCGAGATTGAGGTGGGCTTGCATTCCCATTCCATGCATTGGAATACCTTTCTTTTTGTAATCTTTTGCCAGTTCAATGATAAAATCCCTGCGTTTCGGCTCTTCTTCGTTGTAATCGTTGTAAATGAGCTGGCATTTCGGATCGGCTTCGTGTGCCAGTTGAAATGCGCGTTCCATAAATTCAGGCCCGCAGATTTCGAGCCATTTGCTTTTTCGGTAACCATCTTCGGGAGTAATCGACTCATTCACCACATCCCAAGAATGAACTCGTCCTTTATAACGGTCAACCACGGTTTTAATATGAGTTTCCATGCGTTTCAGCAATAGTTCCTTGCTGGCTTGTTTTCCATCAGGCCCAACAAAAATGTCCTGTGGAACCTGGCTGTGCCAAACCAACACGTGTCCCTGAACGTGCATTTTGTTTTTTTCAGCAAATTCCATCAGGCGGTCGGGCTCCTCAAATTTCCAAACATCTTCCTTTGGATGGATCAACGCCCATTTCATCGAATTTTCCGAAGTAATTGAATTGAACTCGCGGGCAACTATATCGCGCAGTTCACTGTTTTCGCCCATCAAAGTGCTGGTACCAATGGCGCATCCCATCAGGAAGTCGTCTTTGTACAAGTCTTTTAAACCCATTTCTTTTGCCATTGCAAACGCCTTTGTTCTTAAAAGTGCAATTCCAGCCATCGAAATTGCTGAATTTCTGATAAATGTACGTCTGTTGCTGTTTGGAAGGAAGTTGTTGGTTTCGGTTATTTTTGCCATTTTGGATAAATTATATAATCGGTTAAAGTTAAACTAATTGAAATACACTTGCCTTTATCAGGTCGAATAAAAATACGTGCTGAAATTCGGAATGAAAATCGTGGTTCATTATTCTTTCAGGAAGATTAAAACTTTTCATACCATGCAACCGGTCGGTTGTAATTAAAAGCCAGTAGTAATTAAGCCGCTGTTTTTGGTAAAGCCGCAGAAGTTTTTCGTCTTTTTTGTGAATCGAGCGCCGGATGTCGTCAACCAAATCGTTCGAAACTCCCAGGTTATTGGCGCGTTCCCACGCAGAAATCTGCATTACCGGATGATTCACTATCAGGATTTCCTCCAGACCTTCGGGAAGCATTTCGCCTGAAATTGATTCCCTGAAAAAACTGTCGCCGCTTATATTACCGACTGCTTTCCGGATTAAATTAACAGTTTTAACAGTAACCGACAATTGCCTTTCTTCTGAAATCTCTTTTAAATCGGAAAAAAGAAATTTGACAAATAATTTTAATACTGAACTTTGTTCGAATAAATCCCGCGAAAGCCCGATGATTTGTTCCCTGACCTGAATTTGTGCCAGTTGGCTTTCATCAGGAAGTTCTTTGCTTGCCGGATTTAACCGGGTCAGTTCAATCCCAAGCTCATGCCGGTTTCTCATTTTTACAATAAAATCGGGCGATTCCGAAGGGCATAATTGTCCTTTTGGAAAATCATC
>CAMTWS010000056.1:0-19224 GCA_947085485.1 uncultured Prolixibacteraceae bacterium | reverse complement strand
GAGTTTTTCAACTCTCAAAACTGTTTCGTTTTAAACACCACTTCCAAGAAAACAAGGATTGAAATCCATCCAATACTTCACCCCGAATGATTCTGGTGTAGTTTTAAACACCACTTCCAAGAAAACAAGGATTGAAATTGTATCATGTTTCAATAATTCTGTGGGTCAATTTTTTTTAAACACCACTTCCAAGAAAACAAGGATTGAAACTCAAAGAAACAGTATCATATAATATCTACGGGGCGAATTTTAAACACCACTTCCAAGAAAACAAGGATTGAAATTCGAATGAATACTGGCTTTGTTCTGCCTCTACGAAATTTAAACACCACTTCCAAGAAAACAAGGATTGAAATAACATTCAACCCGGATTGCTGAGCATTTCCGGGGTAATTTAAACACCACTTCCAAGAAAACAAGGATTGAAACCGGAACTGCCAGTAGTCGTGGGGAAAACTATTGACTTTTAAACACCACTTCCAAGAAAACAAGGATTGAAAATTAACTGGCTAATACCTGTTAAAAATTATTAGTTTTTTTATTTAAAAATAAACGAACCAGTTTTTGTTAGCACGGGAAAAGCACCGATGTTTACGGTGCGATATCCACGACTGTTAAGTCAGTCACCCTCGTTCGTTTTCAGGTTTTTGTTGAACCGGTTGTCTCAAAAGAACTGCTCCAAAATTCATCCGGTGTATGGCTAAGATAGTGATTCCGTGTGGATTGGCCAAGGAATAATAGCTATTTATTTGCTGATTTTGAGTGTTTTATAGAGTTTAAAGAAGACATCTGAAGAGGCCATGGTCATTTACATTTGTTTTGGCTCGTAAATCTTTGCTTATTGATGAATGATTTACAAGCAAATGGTGAAATTATTTCCTCGCCCGGAAAAGAATTCGAGACGATATTGCTTGGCCCCGAGGTTTCACGAGTCCTTACTACAAAGCCAAGCAAGATTTATGAAATCCATCAATGACCCGATCCAATGGTGGTCAGTTTGCACCGGCAACCGGAGATCATTTTGCTCCGTGAAGAGGTGGTCAATTTCGCCATTTTCACTTAACTCAACCCAGTTTCAACCCAAAAACTACACTCCATTTTTGATAAGAAATAAACAGATTTTATTTGAAGACCTGGCAACTTTCTGGCAAGTCATAAAAAAATCACTCACAAAAATATTGTAAGTGATTCATTATCATGTTGTCCTGCCAGGGGTCGAACCTGGACTCTTCTGATTCAGAGTCAGACGTGTTGCCAGTTACACCACAGGACAATAATTTTTTCGCAAAAATATAAAAATTCCCGATTTAAGTGCATACTATAGCAGGATTGCATTATTTTTATCGTTTTAAAATTTAAAAACGAAAATTAAATTTAACTCAAAAAAATAGTAACAATGAGAACTGGTCAAAAAAGAAGAGATTTTCTGAAGATTTCGGCAGCAGGCGCGGTGGGCGTGATGGCTTTTGGCGCTTTTGGCTGTAAACCGGGCGCAAAACCTGTTGCAGTAGCGCCCGATAAAAAGAGTTTTGGTGTTGGTCTGCAACTGTACACTATTCGCGATGCAATGACTGACGATGCATTGGGTTCGTTGAAAAAGATTTCGGATATGGGGTATAAAAACGTTGAACTCGCCAATTATGCCGATGGTAAATTTTACGGTTTTGCCCCCGTTGAATTCAAAAAGATTGTTACCGACCTTGGCATGGATATTATCAGCAGCCACACCAGTGTTGAAGCTGCCGGTATAACTATGGAAAGCGCGAAGAAAATGGCCGACGACCATGCCGTGCTTGGCGTAAAATATTGCGTACAACCATGGGTTGAAGAAGTAAACCGCAACATTGAGTCGTACAAAAGAATGATTGCCGACTGGAACGAAGTTGGAAGAGTGATGAAAGAAACAGGTATCCAGTTTGGCTACCACAACCACAATTTCGAATTTGCCAACCTGGATGGTATTGTTCCGTATTACGACATTTTTATGCCCGAAATGGATGCGGGACTGATTACCATGGAATTAGACATGTATTGGGCAACCAAAGCCGGACAGGATCCGGTTGAAATGTTTAACAAATATCCCGGAAGGTTCCAGTTGTTTCATTTTAAAGATATGGCCGTTAAGAGCGAACCATTCTATGATATTATAAAAGACGACATTACTTCGGTTGGCGCCGGACTTATCGATTTTAAAAGGATATGGGAAGCAAGGGAGACTGCAGGCATGAAATATATGTTTGTGGAAGACGATAACCAGGGCAACGGAAAACCTTTTGAAGCGGTGGAATTAAGTATCAATAATCTTGTTTCCAAGATTTTAGTATAACCATTTAAAATTGATTTATAGAAAAGGGGAATTTAGATTACGTCTGAATTCCCTTTATTTTTAATGTTTGACTAACAAAAAAAGAAAAGAAATGGCAAGGATTGATTTTGAAGAGATGAAAGCCACCATTAAATCGGCTTTTGTCAAGGCAGGAGTGCCAGAAGAAAAGGCGGATATTTGTGCACAAATCCACACCGAATCGAGCCGCGACGGGGTCTATTCGCACGGGTTGAACCGTGTGGAGCGGTTTGTTGATTATATCAATAAAGGTTGGGTGGATGTGAATGCTGAACCGATGCTTGAAAAAAATCTGGGTACATTCGAAATATATAATGGCAACCTGGGACCTGGTGTTTTAAATGCCCGTTTTGCAATGAACAGGGCAACTGAAATAGCCGAAAAAAACGGGTTGGGTTTGGTGGCATTAAATAACACTACACACTGGATGCGCGGTGGCGCTTATGGCTGGCAGGCTGCTGATAAAGGATTTATTGCCATTTGCTGGACCAATACCGAATCGTGTATGCCGGCGTGGGGTTCAAAAACCATCGGTATTGGGAATAACCCGTTTATAATGGCAGTTCCCCGAAAAAATGGCCACATGGTTCTCGACATGGCCATGTCGCAATATTCGTACGGTAAACTTCAGGTTACAAGGTTAAAAAATGAGCGGCTCCCTTTTCCCGGTGGATTTGATAAGGAAGGTACCCTGACCGATATTCCAGGCCCGATTGAAGAATCATGGAGAATTTTACCAATGGGATATTGGAAAGGTTCAGGTTTTGCAGTTCTTCTGGATATTATTTCCGCTTTGCTTTCTAACGGGCTGTCAACTGCCGGAATTGATAAGGTTGGTAAAGGCAGTTGTGGCAGTTGCAACCAGGTTTTTATTGCAATCGACCCGTTAAAAATAAACACACAGGAATTTATTGATAACGTTTTGGAGGGTACTGTTCAACAATTAAAATCATCGGTTCCGGCAAAAGAAAACACCGAGATTTATTACCCGGGAGAGCAATCTTTAAAAACCCGTCGGACAAACATGGAATTGGGAATTCCGGTTGAAGACGGAGTTTGGGAAAAGGTTAAGAAATTGGCTGGAGTTTAAAAAACTAAGGTTATGAAAGCAATTGTTGTAAGATCGCCCCATCAAATTGTTGTTGAGGATCGCGAAATACCTGAAATTACAGAACCAACCGAAGTTATAATTTCAATGAGTTATTCAAATTTATTAAATGCGCACTTTGCGACAGGTTCTCAGAAACTTGCAGTAAATTAATGAATTGGTTCAACTACGGAAACATATCTGTCTGAATTCAGAAAATTCATTTAAAATTAATTAATGATTAAAAAATATTTGTAAGCACATTCAATAATTGTTGTTTTGAATGCACCCCTGATTGTTTGTATTTTATCTCTCCGTTCTTGAAAATCATGAGCGTTGGAACGCTTTGAATCCGATACCGGCTGGCTATTTCCTGATTTTGATCCACATCAATTTTAATCACCCTAACGCGGTCGCCAAGTTCGGTTGCCAATTCTTTTAAAACAGGCGACTGAGCTTTGCACGCACCACACCACAATGCGTGAAAGTCAATGATAACAGGTTTGGAGTCGTTAATTACCGAATCAAAGTTTGCCTTCATCTTAAGAAAATATAAATCCTGAAAAATGCCTTAAAATACCCACTTTGGTTACTTTGGCATAGGTGCCCCAGCCTCTTTTCATCCAGTGTCCAAAAAACGGCAACGGAATAATAAACGATGTTTTGGTGTTTCTGAAAACAAAAGCAGCGCCATTTCCTGTATCCATCACACAAAGAATGTTGGGTGATTCGTGATAATGTTTTTTTGTACCTTTTCCGGTTTCGGATAAAAGAATATTGTGAGCGGCAGTGCGGCCCATCAATTCGGCCACATGTCCCTGTTTAGCAATCCACTCCGGGCCTTCCATGTGTGAAATATCGCCGATGGCATACACATCCTGAAATCCGTGAACCTGGCAATTTGTATCGATTTTAATAAATCCAGCTTCGGTTAAAGGTAAATCACTTTTCTGCAAAACATGATGACCGGATGAAGCAGGAATAAACAAAGTGAGATCGGCTTCCAGTTTTGAGCCATCTTCAAATACTACAGCTTCTGTCTCAAATTCGGTTATCTTTTTGCCGAAACGTTTTGCAATGTTGTTTTGCACGAACATTTTATCGAGCATGGGCAACGCACCTTTTCCCATTTTTGCCCCCGGCTCCTCCATTGGCGCAAAGAAGGTGAGGTCGAAATTATGGCGTATTTTCTTTTTCTTAAGCATGTTGTGAATGTTGAAAATAAGCTCGAAAGCGGGCCCACCACGCACCGCCGATTTATCTTTGGGATTTCCTCCAAAACCAATGGCAATTTTTCCACTTCCTTTCTGAATTAACGCATCAATTCCATCGCGGATGGAAACAGCAACTTCAGGCTTTCCACAAATCGACAACGTATTTTCCAATCCTTTGTGCTTCATTTTATCGGCTCCAAAAGCTACCACCAGATAGTCGTAGCTCAGAGTCTGCTTTTCACAGGTTACCTGTCGGTTGGCGGCATGGATTTCCTTTACCGTATCGATGATAATTTCGAAAGGATATTTTTTCTGGATTTTAGCCAGCGGAACTTTTACATCGTTTATTTCTTTTATATGAACCGGTATCCAGATTGATATCGGGTAGAGGTATAGAAAATTGCGGTCTGAAACGAGAGTAACCTGAAACCGGCCGTTTTTTTGCAACTGAGTCGCTGTTTGAATACCTGCAAAACCGCCACCCAAAATTAAAACTTTCTTCATTTGTTAATTTAAATCATGATTTATCAAAGTTCTGAAATAATCACTTTCATGACAACCTTCCACTTCGTTTATCCTTTCACCTTTTTCAAACAGTAATAATGATGGCTCGGTTTTTACCCCGAAGTTTTTGTGTGCATCATTGCACTGACTGACATCGGCAATAAAAACCGCAATTGACTGATTCAGATACATAGCTTCGGCAATTTTTCGGAACGCACATCTTGAAGTCTCATTTTCAGGATTGTGAATCAACAGGGCAACACGTTTGTGACCCTCCATTTTTTGCTGAAAATCGTTGTAAGAAAAAACATTCTGCATTGATTTAAATTTATTTGATTTGAATTTTATCTCCGTCTCATCATTTGCATGATACCGCCACCGTTTTTTACGTTTGTAAAACCCATTTGCATCAAACCTCTTTGCGCGTATGCAGAGCGGGCGCCCGAAGCACAGTAAAGTGTGATTTCCCTGGATTTGTGTCCCAATTCGTTGATTTTCATGTGTAATCCATCCAAAGGAATATTAATTGCACCGGGATAAGCTCCTCCATAAAATTCTTCGGGAGTACGAACATCAACAATCAAAGGTCCGTTTGATGGAGTTTCGGTTGCAGGTTTTGCGTTTCGACGTGCCATCATCGCAGCAATTCCACCGCCATTTTTAACTTTGGCATAACCCAGGTTCATTAAAACTTGCTGAGCGTAAGCCGATCGTGCTCCGGTGGCACAATACACAACAATTTCGCGTGCAGTATTATTTCCCAGTTCTTCATACCTGTGCATCAACTCATCCAACGGAATATTAATGGCTTCGGGATAAGCACCGTATTCAAATTCTTCCTCAGTACGCACATCGACTACAATTGGTGAATTGAAATCTTTGGTTTTTTCAACTGTTTTTTCTTCAGCTTGACGGGTTTCTTTTTCTACCGATTTCGATTCCACGGTCAAAAGTTCAATCTGAATCTGTTTAAAACCAACGGTCCGGGCCTGACGTTGCAAAGAAGTGTGACCTCCCGAAATATTGGTAACATCTTTAAAACCTGCGCCAAGTAAAGTACGAAGCGCCTGATGACCTTTTTTTCCTGATTCGTCGTAAACAATTAGCGGACGATTTACAGGAATTGAACTAATTTGCTCTGATAATAATTCAAGTGGCAAATGAAGGGCTCTTTTTATATGAGTTTTTTCGAATGCAAAAACATCGCGAACATCAACAAAAACGGGATTTTTACCTGCAACAAAAGCGTCGAGTTCGGTAACTGTAACCGACGGGCTGAATCCTGACATTCTGTTTTCGGCAGTGTAGGCAGCCATGTTTATCGCGTCGTTTGCGGTTCCGATGGGTGGAGAGTAAGCAAAATCGATATCGGCCAAATCGCTGACAGTTAATTTTGCGGCAGTGGCAGTAGCAATTACATCCAACCGTTTGTCGGCTCCTTTGTAGCCTGCTGTTTGTCCACCCAGAATAACTCCGGTTTTCCGGTCGTAAACCAGCATAGCGGTTACAGTTTCGGCTCCCGGATAATAAGAGGTGTGATGCTCTTTGTGAACAACAACAGCATCGGCATCGAATCCGGCAGTAAGGGCTTGTTTCAGCGAGAACCCGGTAATTCCGGCCACTGCTTCGAAAACACGAACCACCGAAGTTCCGATTGCACCCTTATATTCATGATTTCCACCAAGCGCATTTTCCGCGGCAATACGTCCCTGACGGTTTGCAGGACCAGCCAGCGGAACTCGCACTTTTAATCCGTTTACGCGATGTTCTATTTCAACCATATCACCAGCCGCAAAAATATCGGGGTCTGAAGTTTGTAATTGTGAATTGACCAGCAATCCACCAGCTTCTCCGATTTCGAGACCTGCGTCTTTGGCCAGTTGCAATGTTGGCCGAACACCGATTGAAAGCAAAACCATTTCGGCGTCAAGTATCTTTCCGTTGTCGAGTTTTACAGAACGCGGTTTGATTTCGGTAACTCCTGTATTTGTGTGAATGCCCACTCCGTATGAAAGCATTTCAGTCTCAATAAATCCTGCCATTTCGGGTTCCATGATGGCCATTACATGAGGCATCATTTCAACTACATTCACTTTCAAACCTCTTTTTACAAGGGCTTCCACCATTTCGAGGCCAATAAATCCACCACCCACAACAACCGCGTTTTTGGGTTTCTTTTCATTGAGGTGATTTGAAATTTTATCCATGTCTTCCAAAGTCCATAAAGTGAAAACATGATCGTAATCTGCACCGGGAAGTTTTGGAGCAATCGGTCTTCCTCCTTGAGCCAGAATTAATTTTGTGTATTCAAAAGTTTTCTGTTCACCATTGCGTGTGTCCATGGTTTTTACCTTGTGTGCAAACCTGTCGATTGCCGAAACAATGGTGTGGGTATGTACTTCAACCTCGTATTGTTCTTTAAAACTTTCCGGACTTTGCAGAATCAGTTTCGAACGGCTTTTTATATCTCCGCCAATAAAGTACGGCAAGCCACAATTGGCAAACGAGATATCCGGACCCGCTTCGAGCATCGTGATTTGAGCGGTTGGGGAAATACGGCGCGCTTTAGCTGCCGCAGTTGCACCTGCTGCAACTCCTCCTATAATTAATATCTTTTCCATTTTCTTTCTTATTGTTTTTTTTGAAATGTTCTTTTAACTAACCAACTTTGGCAATCTCCTTTAATAAAAAATCTTTTGATTTGATACCCACAAAACGGTTTATTTCTGTGCCGTTTTTGAACAGAATCAGGGTTGGAATATTTCTTACCTTAAATTTGGTAGCCAGCGATTGGTGCAGCTGAATATCTACTTTACCGACATGGGAATTTCCTTTTAATTCGGAAGCCACATCGTTTAAAACCGGAGCCATCATTCGGCAAGGACCGCACCAGCTTGCCCAAAAATCTACCAAAACCACTTTGTTTTTTGTCTGTTGCTGAAAATTTTGCTCGGTAAGAGTAAGTACTTTTGCATGGTCGGCAACCATCGGCGTTTTTTTCATTTTCCTCATTGCAACAATTCTTAAAACAATTAATGTTGCGATTAAAAGTCCGATTATTATCAGTGTTGTTTGCATATTAATTTAATTTAAATTTTTGATTTTGTTTTAATTATTTTGAATTAAGCGTTAACTGTCGTTGCAAATTCGTGTTCCAAAATGGTTGTTACCTGTTCTTTGGTTTGAATGCCTGCTGTAGCATTTACGACTTCACCGTTTTTGTAATAAATGGTTAACGGGAATCCCAAAAAATCCTGAACTTCAGGTAAATTCCGAATGACTGCCGATTCAGGATTATCATATTCCATATCGTAGAACTTCACATGTGCATAATCTCTTTCCAATTCTTCTGCAATGCGGTAAACAGGAATACTAAACGGTCCCATTCGTCCGCAAATAATCATTACGTTTTCATTTTCATTGATAATTTTTGCGTATTCTGCGGCGCTTTCGATATGTTTTAAATTGGTGTACAGCATTGTTAATTCATTTTAAAAATCACACTGCAAAAGTACATTGCAGTATTTGGTGGGTAAAGAAATTTAGGTTGAAGGACATCGGTACTTGAATTGAACTGCGACAACTTTTTTATTGATTTAATCCTAACTTTGCGAATCTAATTCAGGAAAAAAAAGTTTATGAAGCCAATTCTTGAAACCGACCAGGAGTTTATTTGCGATATTCAGGCGCCCTGTTTTCAACTGCTTTCGCCGGAAGAGGCAGAATTGGTGAGGGCAAGCAAAACCCAGGTATTGTTCCGCAAAGGCGATAACCTTACCAAACAGGGTGCGTTTGCTTCGTATGCATTATTTGTAATTAAAGGGCTGGCAAAACAATACATCGAAGGAGACAGCTCGAAAAACTACAACCTAAGGATTATTCAACCCGGCGAATTTGTTGGACTTTCAGCCATTTTCACCAAAAATACTTTCAATTATTCTTCTGTCGCTTTGACTGAATGCCAGGTTTTTTTGGTTGAGAAAGATGCGATAACCTCTGTGGTAAAGCAAAACGGACAGTTCGGGTTCAGTATGATTAAACGGTATTGCGGGCAAAACGCAAACCTTTTCGATACTTTACGAACAGTGATGTACAAACAGATGAACGGACGAATTGCGGATACGCTATTGTATATCGACAGTTTGAAATTCGAAAATCCGGATATTTTTCAACTTCTTTCGCGAAAAGATATTGCTGATTTTGCTGGCATTTCAACCGAGAGTGCCGTTAAACTCCTGAAAAGTTTTGAAAAAGACGGATTGATTGAACTGCATGAAAAAGATATTGTACTTGTAAATCACAATGAATTACTTGAAATAAGTAAGAAGGGGTAATTCTTCTGGCAAAATTTTATAACGGAATATCATCTTTCTTCAAGGGAGAAGGTTCCCGGTAAGCAAACAAAAAAGGAGCACAATGATTATTTGTACTCCTTTTAGCTTTTTGGTTGACCTGCCTAGGCTCGAACTAGGACTCTTCTGAACCAAAATCAGACGTGTTGCCAGTTACACCACAGGTCAGTCCTTTTTGTGCCTTTTCGTTAAAGACGGTGCAAAAATATAAATTTTTTTCTTTCTGCTCCATTCCAGCATTTTTTTTTCGTTTTATCCTCTTTGATTTAAAATGCGGATTTCAAAGCGGGTGATTACCAAATCTCTTTAAAACCTTATATTTGCAATCGTTCTAAAAAATCAATCATGCAAAAAACAACAATCATCAACAATATTCTGGGTTGGGCAGTATTTCTGATTGCGGCAATAACCTACTTTGTAACCCTTGAACCAACAGCAAGCTGGTGGGATTGCAGCGAGTTTATTACCAGCGCTTTCAAACTCGAAGTGGGTCACCCTCCAGGCGCCCCTTTTCACATGATTTTGGGGCGGGTATTTACAATGTTTGCAGCAAATAGCTCAAAGGCAGCATTTATGGTTAATGCTATGTCGGCTGTCGCAAGCGCAGCTACGGTGATGTTGTTGTACTGGAGCATTGTTCATCTGGCCCGAAAACTATTTCAGGAAACTGAATTAACAAAGGGTGAACAAATTGCAGTTTGGGGAAGTGGACTTGTTGGCGCCCTGGCATTTACTTTTACCGATTCGTTTTGGTTTTCGGCGGTCGAAGGCGAAGTTTACGCACTGTCGTCGCTTTTTACGGCAGCCGTTTTTTGGGCCATTTTGAAATGGGAAAATGTTGCCGATGAGCCAAATGCCAATCGTTGGTTGATACTTATTGCCTATCTGATGGGTTTATCAACCGGCGTTCACTTACTCAATCTGCTGGCTGTTCCGGCAATAGGTTTGGTTTACTATTTCAAAAAATATGCGTTTTCGTGGAAAGGGGTAACCGTAGCGCTAACAATCTCAATTGGAATTCTTGCATCAATTCAGTATGTAATTATTCCGGGAGTTCCCCGGTTGGCTTTCATTTTTGATAAATTGTTTGTTAACAGTTTTGGGCTGCCTTTTAACTCGGGAGTTTTATTTCTGATAGCGCTGATTATCGCAGCAGCAGTTTGGGCGGTGCGGTTTACACAGAAAAGAAATATGGTCATCCTGAATACTGTGGTTACCATAGTTATTGTTATTTTAATCGGCTATTCCTCATTTGCCACAATTATTATTCGTGCATCGGCAAATCCGCCAATGAACCAAAATCACCCCGATAATGCATTTGCACTTTTACGTTACTTAAACAGGGAACAATATGGCGACCGGCCATTGTTTTACGGGCCTTATTATAACGCCCCGGCAATTGCAAATATCGACGAAAAAGAACAGTACAACAAGGTAGATGGCAAATACAAAGTAACCGGAACACTTTCGGGGGGAACAGAATACGAGCCAAAACTAGAAACATTCTTCCCCCGCATGTACAGCAACAATGCCAACCATATCGAGGCTTACAGGGAATGGGGAAATATTAAAGGAAAACCTGTCAGGATAAGGGATGGCGGAGAAACGAAAACCTTGACAAAACCTACTTTTGGAGAAAACCTGAGATTCTTTTTCACCTATCAGGTTGGGCACATGTACATGCGTTATTTTATGTGGAATTTTGTTGGCCGGCAAAACGATGTTCAGGGGCATGGCAGTTTTAATAACGGGAACTGGATAACCGGAATTGATGTGCTGGATAAAGCCAAAGTTGGCTCCAGGGAGAAAATGCCCGGTTTTATGAAGAATGATCCAAGTCACAACACCTACTACTTTTTGCCGTTACTGTTTGGTTTGATAGGTATGTTTTATCAGTACAACCGGGGCAAAAACGGTAAGGAAGGTTTTGCTGTAACGATGTTGCTTTTTGTATTTACCGGAATTGCAATAGTGGTTTACCTGAATCAATCACCGTATCAGCCCCGCGAACGCGACTATGCCTACACAGGCTCGTTTTATGCTTTTGCTATTTGGATAGGGCTTGCCGTGCCCACTTTGTATTCGTGGGTTCAAAAAATACTGAAAGGAGTGCCGGGAGCTGTTGCGGCAACCTTGGTTTCGTTGGTTTTGGTCCCTGGAATCCTGGCTTCACAAAACTTCGACGACCACGATCGATCGGGGCGGTACATGACGCGTGATTATGCTAAAAACTATCTTGAATCGTGCGCGCCCAATGCCATTCTTTTTACCTACGGCGACAACGACACCTTCCCGCTTTGGTACGTGCAGGAGGTGGAAGGTGTGAGGCCTGATATTAAAATTATTAACGTGAGCTATCTCGGAATGGACTGGTATATTACCCAGCACCGCATGGCTTCAAACACTGCTGCGCCAATGCCGTTTTCGTTTGAAAAAGAAAAGTATTATATGGGCCGGATGGATGCTGTATTGTTTCAGGAAAGAATTAAAAGTTCGATTGAATTGAGCGAAGCCATGAATTTTTTGGGCAGCGATGATGAACGGACCAAAGTTCAGGTGGTAAGTGGGGAGAAAATGGATTTCCTGCCATCGCGCAGCTTTCACATCACGGTTGACAAACAAAAAGTGCTGGAAACAGGCACAGTTAAACCCGAGGATGCCGATAAAATTGTGGAAAGGATAGAGTTTGGCATCAATAAAAGCTATCTGGTAAAAAGCGAAACGGCCATATTGAATATAATTGCTGCCAACAACTGGGAACGGCCTGTTTATATCAACCACAGTTTACTTTATGCCAACAGCATCTTTTTTCTCGATTACCTTCAATTTGAAGGGTTTGCTTACCGGTTTGTGCCAATAGAAACCAAAGGAGGCGGAATGAACAGGGGCAGGATTGACGCCGATATTTTATATGACAATGTGATGAATAAATTTGTTTGGGGAAATGTAAACAGCCCAAATGTTTATTTGGACGAATACAATAAGAAGGCCATAAATATTATCCAGGCGCGTTACATGTTTGCACGTCTGGCGCAGGCGCTTGTCGATAAAGGCGATAATGAAAGGGCAAATGAGGCAATGGACAAAATGTTTGAGATTTTCCCCAACGAAAAGATACCATTAACTTTCGATTCGTTTCCTGCGGTTGAAATGTATTACCGTACCAACGAAACTGAAAAAGCCAATAAACTCGTTCGGGTTTTAGCGCAAAACAGTTTCGAAATGCTTGAATATTACATCAGTTTGCCCGACAGGTTTGCCGCTGCCATTGACGAAGAGCAAAGCCGTGAGATGTCGCTTATCAATAACCTGGCAATTCTGACAAACCGTTACAAACAGTACGAACTCAACAAGGAAATAAACAATAAACTTGACGAACTAATTAAAGGCCTTGAGAAATAAATGGGTTCATAGGTTTTATGGTTCCATCCTAAAATATCAAATCAATGGGATTCATTTCAGTGCTTAAAAAATACAACACCACTTTCTGGGCATCGAATATAATTGAGCTTTTCGAACGTTGGGCGTGGTACGGGTTTTACATGGCTTTTGCGCTTTACCTTGTCAATTCGAAGGATACAGGAGCTCTGGGTTTAACGCAGGCACAAAAGGGAATTATTATGGGGACCGGCTCGATGCTGCTTTATTTCCTTCCGGTTATTACAGGCGCCATTGCCGACAAAGTGGGTTACAAACGAATACTGTTTCTGGCATTTACGCTCTACATTTCAGGCTTTTACATGATTAAAAGCTTCGACACATTTGGCTGGATGTTTTTTGCCTTTGTTTGGACCTGCGTGGGAGGGGCATTTTTTAAACCCATCATTTCGGCCATGATTGCCCGAAATACAACCGACGAAACTTCATCAATAGGGTTTGGAATTTTTTATATGATGGTCAATATAGGCGGGTTTATCGGGCCGTTTATTGCAGGCATTCTGATGCAAAAAACATGGGATTACGTTTTTTATATGTCGATGATTTCCATTGGTGTTAATTACGTGATTACTTTCTTTTACTTTCGCGAACCCGAAATTAAGAACGATAACGTTTCGCTCGGGAAAAACATTGCAAATGCATTTGTGAGTATCGGAATTGCATTGCAAAACTTGAAATTTGTGCTTTTCCTTTTGATTATGGTTTTATTTTGGACAGCATTTAACCAATTATATTATTCGTTTCCGGTTTTCATCGAACAGTGGGTGGACACAAGCGTTTTGTATGACGGCATTTATAAAGTCTGGCCCTGGCTGGCTAAGTCAATTGGCACCGAAACCGGAACCATAACCACAGTTACGTTAACAAGCATGGATGCGTTTTTTATTATTGTTTTTCAGTTATTGGTTTCATCGTTTGTCATGCGTTTTAGGCCACTGGCAGCAATGATGGGCGGAATTCTGGTGCTTGCCGGAGGTCTGGGATTGATGTTTTCGACTCAGAGTGGCTGGTTGATTTTGTTCGGAATATTTGTTTTTGGCATTGGCGAAATGGCGAGTTCGCCAAAGTTTACCGAATATGTGGGAAGAATTGCACCTGCCGACCAAAAAGCGCTTTACATGGGAACCTCGTTTCTTCCAATTGCTGCAGGACATCAATTGGCTGGTTGGCTCTCGGGCGATGTGTACGAAAAAATTGCCGACAAAATTTACCTTATACAGCTTGAAGTTACCAAACGGGGAATTTCGATTCCCGAAATTTCGAATGAGTTTTCCAAAAACGATTATGTGCTGATGGCATCTCAAAAATTGGGAATGGAAGGCAGCGCACTTGATAATTTTTTATGGGCCACTTATCATCCCTCAAATATCTGGGTTATCTATTCCGGAGTTGCTGTTTCAGCCGTTGTTTTACTTTGGTTATACGACAGGTTTATTATAACTTCTCCGCCACTTCCAAAAGAGCTACTCTTTATACACAAACATGATTTTGAAAAAACAGGAAAATAAGAAATAACGAATCAAAAAGTGTTAGAAAAGTATGAATTCGGACAAGAACTTTCTGATTTCTTATTCCTTATTTGATATTTTACATTAAAAATCATTTAATCAGGATATATCGCCACGGTTTATTCACCCACGGTTCGCCGGCATAATCAATTCCGATTCGGGGTGAAGTGCTGAATTTTACAACCACATCGGTATTTTCAATCCAGATTCTTTGTGATGTTATCAGATTTTCGCCATTAAACGATTTATCGAGTTGAAGTGCTTTTCCAACCCGCCCGGGCCCTGAAATTCCTTCAATTCCCCGGATCAGAACTGCCGAAGCATCGTTTTCTTTTCCTGTAACAATGTTCAGCATCCAATACATCCCGTAAATCAGGTAAACATAAACCACTCCACCTTCGCGAAACATAACTTCTGTACGTTGTGTTTTCCCTTTGCTGGCATGGCACGCCAAATCGCCGTTTCCGCTATAAGCTTCAACTTCGGTGATGACAAATTTATCAATTTTCCCGTTACTGAATTTTCGTGAAATGATTTTCCCTAACAATTCAGATGCAACTTCCAGAACATCTCTCTGAAAAAAAGAATTCGGCAACCTGCTGTTCATTAACCAATTTTAAGCAGAAGTAGTTTTGATTTTCGGTTTTCTCCTGTATCCACTAAAAGCATATCCGGCAATAGCTAAAATTAAGAGCAACGAACTGGCCAGCGAAATTGTGTTGCCTGTGTAATATGATTTTGGATGAAATTTGAATTCAACGGTATGTTCGCCGGCCGGTAAAATCATGGCGCGCAAAATATAATTTACCCTGAAATGGGGCGCTTCTTTACCATCAATGTAAGCATTCCAACCTTTGTTATAATAAATTTCGGAGAAAACAGTCAATTGTTCTGAGCTGGCTTTTGCAGTATATTTTAAATAGTTGGGTTTATACTCAGTTAAAACAATACTGCCGTCCTGGTCTTTTTGGAATTTTTTATTGGCAACAAATTGCGAGAATCTTTTATCAATAACCACTTCATTTTTTAGGTCAATTCCTTTCAGCGCTGAAATTTCTTCATCGGCATTTGACACGATTTTATAATCGTTTACAAACCACGCATTTCCCATTGCATGGGGGTTTTGGAGCGGAGGATTGTTTAAATCGTAAATCAGGTATCGCGTGTTCATCATATTTATGGCAGAAAGCGGGGCTAATACCGAATCGGGAGGAGTACGTGCCTGGAGCCCTTTTATCATTTGCTGCAATTCGGGAAAAAGGTGGTTTTCAATCATTTCCTGGTAACGGCGCAGTTTTGCAGCATGGTAACCGCCAACATTTTTATGATAGTAAGAAGCACGTGCATCCTGAAATGGATTTTGAAGTGGCAAAACGCGGTAATACAAATCTTTATCCTGGAGAATAGCTTTATCGACAGGCATTTCGGGAAACGGATTTGAAGCTTCGCGTTTCGAAACAAAATTGTCGTTGTTCAGGTAGCGTTTGTCAACAGCCCAAAGATCAACAAGGATTAAAACCCCTAAAACAGCAATAAAAAGGTTGGTTTTGATTTTTTTCAGGTTCCACAAATACAATGCGCCTGCTGTCAGGGCAATAAACAGGAACGAGCGGAAAGCATCCATCCGGAGCAATGATTTTCGGTCGGCAATAACACTGTCAATCAACCAGCCGGGGAACCGTGCAGGATCTGAAACATTTGTAAAACTGCCGGAGATGCCCGGAAGGATGGCAAATACCAATGATAAACCACCTGTAATTATTACGGCCCATTTTAGCCCGTTCAACCAAACTTTTTTCTCCACTTTATCGGTCAGGATATTATTCAGGGCTATGAATCCGAGCAATGGCATTGCAATTTGCGCAATAACCAAAGTCATCGATGGAGCGCGGAATTTGTTGTACAGTGGCAAATAGTCGAGCAGAAAGCCGGTGAGCGGCATAATATTACCTCCCCATGATAAAACAATGGAAATAACAGTCGCAGACAGTAACCACCATTTATATACGCCTTTAACCACAAACAAACCCAAAACAAAAAGGAAAACTACAATTGCCCCAACATAAACCGGACCGGATGTACCCGGCTGATCGCCGTGGTACATGCTTACTGCCTGGATGTTCTGGCGGACATTTTGAACCCCTTTTTCGCGCATGGTTTTATAGCTTTCAGAGTTTTCTCCCGGGTTGGTAAGGCTGCTGCCACCTTTGAAATTTGGAATCAGAAGTGTAAGCGTCTCGTCGATGCCATAACTCCACTGTACAACGTAATCTTTGTCGAGCCCCGAAGTTTTGTTTTCGTTGTTCGAAGTTAATTCCGATGGCCCGCGAATGGTTTCTTTCGAGTATTCCCAGGCAGTATAAAGTCTCGAAAAATTCATTCCAACTGCGATAATAACCCCCGCCAGCAGGTATATAACCGATTTGGCAAAGGACATCAACTCTTTTTCTTTTATGGCATAAATAAATTCAACAATACCATAAATGGCAAGGAGTATTAATCCGTAATATGTGATTTGCGGATGCCCGGAAATCAACTCGAAAGAAAGTCCCAATGCAAACAAAATTGCGCCCGGAATTTGTTTCCCTTTGAAAACCATTAAAACCCCTGCAACAACAATAGGCAGAAAACCCAGAGCATTTGCCTTCGATGCATGTCCGGCCCCGATAATTATGATGAAATAGGAGGACAAACCAAATGCAATTGCCCCGGCAACGCTAAGCCAGCGGTTTATTTTTAAACTGCTAAGCAAAACATAAAAGCCTATAAAATACATTATTATAAAAGAAGCGATTGAAAACCATTGGCGCAATAACCCTGCAAAAAAATCGGCCAGGTTATCAGGGTAAATCACCGAAATCATGTACCCCGGCATTCCGCCAAACATGCTGTTTGTCCAAACAGCCTCCTCCCCTGTTTCATTGCGGTAATCAACCAATTCCTTCGACATCCCGAGGTGATGATCAAGGTCATCCATTTTCAGTTCTTTTCCTTCAAGCAAAGGGAATAGATATGCATACGCCACCAGAATAAAAAATACGATTATTCCCATATTCATAAGAATATTGCGAAAGCCGGATATCTTTGCCATATTTATTTGGTTTATTTTGTTATTTCTTTTATTGAACCGGACAAAAATAGTTATTTCAAGCGCTTTTCGGTAAAAATTACTTAAAAACAACAAGTTGAATTCGATAAAAGAAATGATTAATCTGTTGCAGAATAATGATTGAATCGGCTAATTTAAAAGGAGTTGCAGCAAAAGGACTGTTCTGGAGCGCCATGGAGCGATTTGGCGCACAGGGTATCCAGTTCATTTTTGGAATTATGATTACCCGTATTTTATTACCGGCTGACTTTGGTTTGCTTGGAATGATCCTGATTTTTATGGCGGTTGGTCAAACATTAATCGACAGTGGTTTCGGGGCGGCGCTGATTTGGAAAAAGCAACCTACCGAAACAGATTATTCCACAGTGTTTTATTTCAATATCTCAATCAGTTTTGTACTTTATTTGCTGTTTTACCTTATTGCACCGTTAATTGCCGAATTTTACCTGGAACCCAAATTGGTTGATCTGATTCGGGTAATTTGCCTCAACTTTATCATTCTGTCATTCAGCCTCATTCATCAAACTATTTTGCAGAAAAGGGTAGATTTTAAACTGCTGACATTTGTTAATATTGCAGGAAGTATAATTGCAGGTTCAGCAGCGATGATAATGGCTTTCAAGGGTTTTGGGGTTTGGGCCATTGTGTGGCAGATTCTCTTAAAAAGTCTGGTTACATCGTTGGTTTTGTGGATGTTTAACCAATGGAGGCCACACTTTGTTTTTAAACTGAGATCACTTAAAGAATTGTTTGGATACGGGTCGAAACTTACAGTTGCCGGTTTGATTTATACTATTTTTCAATATTTGTATTTTAATATCATTGGCAAGCTTTTCCCGGTTGAGGCGCTGGGTTTTTACACGCGTGCGGCGCAATTGCAGGAATTTCCTGTCAAAACCATTGGCAGTATTTTTAACAGGGTGGCGTTTCCTGTTTTTGCAACCATTCAAAACGAAAACGAAAGGTTAAAAAATGCGATGCGAAAAACCCTGCGGACGATGGTATTTTTTAATTTCCCATTGCTCTTTGGATTAATTGCTGTTTCCGATCAACTTATTGAAGTGGTTTTAACCGAAAAATGGTTACCTGCTTCCGAATATTTCAAACTGCTTTGTTTGATGGGATTGTTTTATACTTTTCAGGTTATAAATGGCGAAGTATTAAAAGCAAAAGGAAAATTGGACTTGGTGTTAAAATTGGAAATCATTACAAAAACGATTTTAGTTATAAATATTTTTATCACTTATCGTTGGGGAATTGCAGCGATAATCTGGGGTCAAATAGTTGTTGTTTTTGTCGCTTATTATATTGGTTCGTTTTATGTTTGGAAACTAATTGGATATTCCATTTGGCAGCAGTTAAAAGATATTTTTATCTATTTGGGAATTTCTGCAGTTATGTATGTTATTGTTTTCATCATATCAAAATTTATTATCAGCTCTTCTATTGCATTGATAGTAATGGTTTTAACAGGCATCGTCTTTTATCTTTCGGCAGCCTGGATGTTAAAACTGAAAGAAATGTTGGAGGTGAAGCAAATACTAACCAAACTGTTTGCAAAATAATTCATCGTGATTTGGCAATCAGTTTTTGTTGTTTTTGAATTATTAGTAATAAATGAACAGAAAAAAATTAAGTCCGAAAATACTGTTAATTACCGACGGGAAT
>CAMTWS010000055.1:0-5218 GCA_947085485.1 uncultured Prolixibacteraceae bacterium | reverse complement strand
TTAATTTTAGATATTGGAAAGAATAAAAATAAGAAATATTGATGTTTTTAATGGTTATAAATAAAATAAAAATATTTAATATAAAATCCAATTGATAAAGGATTTAAATAAATAAGCCAATCTTTTAAGCCATTGATTTTAATCAATGCAAAATTTTGCCTTTAATAAATTTTTACATTTGCTTTCTTTGGGGAGTGAGTCAATACATATTTTTATTTTAGATGAAGTATATAAAAGGCGTGCTTTTATGTTTTGCTTTGATGTTTTTTTTTCATATTAATGCTCAAAACAGGAGTATTAATGGAAATGTAAAACAATCGGGTGATGGTAAATCAGTTTCTGGTGTTTCAGTTATAGTTAAAGGTACAAATATAGGTACAATTACAGATGCCGAAGGTGCCTTTCAACTTGATATTCCGCAAACCGCCCAAGCTTTGGTTTTCTCGTTTGTTGGGTTGAAAACTGTTGTAGTACCGGCATCATCGGATAATTTCGATATAATTTTATTTCCTGATTATATTGGAATCAGCGAAATAGTAACTACAGGATATTCGAATCGTGGAAGAAACGAAATTACCGGTTCTACCGTTCAGGTAAATGGCAAAGTGGTAGCAAACGTTCCGGTAACATCTGTCGATCAGGCGTTGCAGGGAAAAGTGCCCGGGCTGGTTGTAACAGCCCCATCAGGAACTCCCGGTACTATGCAGGATATCAGAATCAGGGGAGTTGGTTCAATTACAGCTTCAAATCAACCTTTATTTGTTATCGATGGTGTGCCGGTAATAAATGCCGATTTTACAGGCGAAGTATAACGAAGTTCATTAAGCGCCTTATCATCGCTGAAAAATTCTGATATTGAAAGTATCTCTGTTTTAAAAGATGCATCGGCCACTTCGGCTTATGGTGCGCGTGGTTCGAATGGCGTAATCCTTATAACTACCAAAAAAGGAAAACCGGGTGATACCAGTTTTAGGTTAAATACTTCGATTGGTGTTCAGAATAATGCAACCAATGGTTTAACCATGCTGAATGGGGCGCAACGCGAGGAATTAATGCTCGAAGCGGTACACAATACATTTAATGTTCCGGTTGATCAGGCATATAATTTTCTGATTGAAAAAGGAATTACCCATAGTTTGAAAACCTGGGTTGAAACTTACAACCGGAAAGAAGGCAACTGGGATGATTTGCTGCAAAACAAAAATGCGGCGGTTCAGAATTATGATATTTCAGCTTCGGGCGGCGATGAAATTTCAAATTTTTATGCTTCACTGGGTTACAATAACACCGAAGCTACTGTATTTGGCGGCGAATTCAAACGGATTTCGGGTAAATTCAACTATCAGCGGCATTTTACAGAAAGGGTGAAATTTGCTGCCAATATCATGGTTTCGAATACCAAACAGGATGCATTTCTTGAACAAAGCGTTTATTTTGGCAACCCACATTCTACACGGTATATGATGAGTCCCTGGGAACAACCTTACGTGGCCGGCGGGGTTGCGTTGAACACAGCGACTACTTCGCCATTTTACAATACTTTATACACCCTTGAAAATGATATTTATCAGAACGATTTGACCCGAGGAATTGTAAATTCGTTTATCGAATGGGAAATTGCTGACAACCTGATTTTTAAAACGGTGTATGCCGGCGATTACAATGTGGCTGCATTTCACAGTTATCAAAACCGTGTACATGGCGACGGCAAAGCCAAAGGAGGATTTGCGATACAATCGGTTACACGTAATTACAACTGGGTAAGTCAGAATTCATTCGATTATAAAATTATATCCGGCAACCATATTATCGATTTAAAAGCGTTGATGGAATACCAGGAAAATAACAACGATTTTTTATTTGGTTCGGGCGAAAAATTCCCTGCCGACGGATTGTATTACCTCTCGGCGGCCAGTTCAAATCTTGATGCAAATGGAGGATTTACCGACTGGAAAAATCTGTCGTACCTCGGAATGGCAAATTACAATTTCAGTAATAAATATATTGCTGATTTAACATACCGTTACGAAGGTTCTTCGTTGTTTGCCCCCGATTCGAGGTTTGGTAATTTCTTGTCGGCAGGAGTAGCATGGAATATCAGTGAAGAAAGTTTCCTGGCTGACATAAGAAACATCGACAACTTACGGTTCAGGGCTTCATACGGATTATCGGGCAGTTCATCCATCGGAATAAATCAGTACCAGGCATTGCTTGCATACGACAAAGGTTATGCAAACGAAGGCGCTGTTTATCCAAAACAAATTGGCAATCCTGATTTGACCTGGGAAAAGAACAAAAATTTCGATGCTGGTATCGATTATGCTTTTTTCGATGGCAGATTGAAAGGATCGGCGGCCTATTTCTACAAATACACTTACGACTTGCTGCAAATGGTTCCTTTATCGCGCACATTGGGCCACGAGTCGATGATGATGAATGTGGGCAGTATGGTAAATAAAGGATTCGAAGTAATTCTTCAGGGCGATATTTTCAGGTACTCCGATTTTAACCTGAGCATTGGTTTGAACCTGGCTACAGTAAATAATGAAGTTACCGGTTTGGCCAAAGATGCTTCGGGCAAAGATATCAATATTGAAAACCTTCTTCGGAAAGTGGCTGTAGGGCATCCGGTATATGGATGGTACATGCGAAAATGGGCAGGCGTCAATCCCGAAAATGGGAATGCGCAATGGTATAAAAACGGCGTCGATGGCGAGGTTACCGAAAGTTATTATGCTGCAAAAAAAGAGTGGCAGGGCGAAAGCGCCCTTCCCGAATTAACAGGCGGAATCCTTACACATGCCGACTTTAAGGGATTTTATATCGATTTGAACCTGTATTATGCCGGAGGGCACAAAGTGTACGAAGACCTTTCGTTTTTAACCCATCATACCGGTATCTATTCTTTCAATCTTTTTAACGGATCGGATGAATTGATGAACCGCTGGCAAAATCCTGGCGATGTGACCCAGGTTCCAAAAGTATGGTACGGAACCCGTGACGACTCGCGTGAATCAACCCGTTTTCTTTTCGAAGGTGATTATCTAAGGGTAAAAGATATGGTATTCGGTTACCGGATTCCGGCTAAATACACCGGCAAAATTGGTTTCGAAAATATCGACCTTTACATCAGGGGAACAAACCTGTTTACTTTCGCAAAAGACGATGGGTTGAAGTATGATCCGGAAGTTGGCGCCGATGGACTGACCCGGTTTACAACTCCACCTGTAAAATCGGTTATTTTTGGTATTAATCTGAATTTTTAAAAAAATGAAACAGGCCAGATATTTTATATCACTAATTGCTTTGCTTTTTGCTGCCTGCACAGTAAATGATTTGGAGCCAACTTTGACCAATGAAAAGGATGTGGCAATCAGTTTAAAAAATATTGAGGATTTGCATGGTATTGTAAATGGAATGCACGACAGGTTAACCGTTACAACCTACTATGGCCGGAATATGCAGATTTACGGCGAGGTACGATCTGATAACTGTTTCGCTAATGGTAACTCCGGAAGATTTGTTCCCGAAGCTCAAATGAACATTAATCCTGATAATTCAAATGGTGCCTGGGAAGCTCTGTATGCTGTAATTGCGTCGGCCAATATTATTATTAATGCCAATTTGGAAAGTCTTTCAGGCGACAAACAAAAAATAAGTCAGATTGCCGGACAGGCCCACATTGACCGGGCGCTGGCGCATTTTGATCTTCTCCGGTTATTCGGTCAGCAACATGCAAACGGGAAACTGGGAATACCATATATTAAAATGTACCGTGGGAAAGACCTGATACCCCTACGAAATTCGGTGGAAGATAATAAAAAAGCAATTTTTGAAGATTTGGATACAGGACTAGGGCTAATGACCGAAGCTAATAATCCGAAAACAAAACAATTTATTTCTACCTATGTTGGATTTGCGCTCAAAGCACGTGTGGCCCTTTATTTTAAAGAATGGGAAAAGGCAAAAACTGCTGCGCTTACAATTATTAATTCGGGTAAGTTTGAAATTGTTGATGCAACAGGATATGCAGGTTCGTGGAAAGCAAGAAACACTGTTAATTCAATCTTCGAGTTGGCTTTCAGCACCTCCGACAACCTTGGGATTAACGGGTTGCAGTACATTTACAGGGGCCCATCCTACGGTGACATCGAGGTTTTGGATAACTTAAAAACCATTTTCGATGAAACCGATGTGAGAAATTCGCCGGCTATGATTGGCTTTGAAACCATTGCCGGAAAAAAACGGTTGCGCAATCTGGGAAAATACCCCTCAGCCGATTTCTCTGACAATATAACGCTGTTCCGTTTCGAAGAGCAGGTACTTATTCTGGCAGAAGCAAAATTTGAACTGGGCGAACCCAATGCATTGGAGATTTTAAATCAAATTCCTGCAAAACGCGGGACCTCGCTATATACTCAGGCTACAAAAACGAACATTCTTTTGGAAAGAAGAAAAGAGTTCTGTTTTGAGGGATTTAGGTTTGATGATTTGGCTCGAACCGGAAGTGATATTCCATTGGTTGACCAGTTCAGGCAAACCCACGGCGGCCCAAAATATGGCAGCTACAAATATGCTTTCCCAATACCAACTGTTGAGATGAACGCCAACTCAAACATGGTTCAGAACGACGGATATAAATAAATTATTCTTTCTCCCTCTTTTTCATCAGTTCCTCTTTCTCCTTTTGCTGTTTTTGAATCAGCTTTTCCCACTCTTGCTGCTGTTCGGGCGATTTAAATTCGGGAAAGATTAAATTCCGATGATTGAATTTTTCCTGTAATTGTTTTTGTAAATCACCGAAATCGCCAAACCCAAAATTGTCGGGAAATGGTTGTCCGAAATGAAAATTGAAAATGGAATCGTTAAAGAATTCTCCAAACATTTCTGGCAAATCTTTTCCGAAAGCAAATTTATCGCCGAACGAAAAATTAAAAGTTGAGTCCGAATTCCACTTCCAAACGTATGTTGAATCGTATTGAATTAAATTTCCGTTTTCATCGTACTCTTTTTTTACAATCGATTTTTCTTCGGGTGCTTTTTTTTGTGCCCAACCCTGTAAAGTTGCAAATGCAACAAATATTAAAATGAAAACAAAATGTCTCATGGCTGCTTTTTTTTTGATCCAATATTAAAAATTGATTTATTTAACAAATTTTAATTTTTTCTAAAATAAGTTAAATAGGGAATTTGACTGAGATGCTAAAAGTCAGATATC
>CAMTWS010000054.1:0-11942 GCA_947085485.1 uncultured Prolixibacteraceae bacterium | reverse complement strand
TCGAACAATAAAATTTACAACTGGAGCACGTGTGTACCAAACGCCACGAGCCTTTCGCAATTTCGGGTCGTACTCACTCAAAAATGTATCATAAAAATGGATGATTGGGTCTTCCATTTTTGTTGACTTTCCGTAGTTTTTTAATATTTCTTCAACATTGCAAGCCAAAAATATTTCCACCAAACTATCTACAATCCATTTAATACGGTCGTCAATGTCGGGTCCAGCTATGTAACCAAACAGTTTGCGTAAAAATGGATTTGATTTTGGAATTAATTCAGCGGCTTCCTGTCGGCTAAATGTCGGTAAAGTTGGGTCGTGTAAACGAGCCGCAAACATTCCGTAAGCAATGGTTTGGGCATACACATCAGCAAATCCTTTGGGTGTAATGTCGTGAATAAGTATTTGCTTAAAAGCATTCATTTGGTCTTTAAGGGTGCTGTTCTCGTTGTGCGTTTCATCACTTGTCAACGCCTTTTCAATAACATCAGAAAGAAGGCGGGCTTTGCCCGCCATCATTTCTGCCAGTTTTTTTGAATTTTTTATTGTCTGCCCAATGTGGGTAGCAAAGTCTTTAATTAGATTGGTGAATTTGCTAAAGTTGTGAGGCAACGGAACGATAAGCCCCTCCCCAGCCCTCCCCGAAGGAGAGGGAGCAATTTCAGCAATTGCAATTTTTGTAATAAAAATTCCGTCAATGTATAAATGGAAGTCTAAATAGTCGGTGAAAATTAAGTTGTTTAGCGAAACCTTGTAACGGTCGAACTGTTCTTTGTTGCCTGTTTTCTTTGCTCCTTCTAGGTCTTTGTCGCCAATGTCTTTTGCTTCAATAAAACCTACTGGAATCCCGCCAAGTCGGGACAAGTTATCTTTTTTGGTCAGAATGTAGTCGGGTGCTCCGCAAGATTGTCTTTTGGGTTCGTTGGTCGCCCTGATGTCAGGCACTAAACTTTCTAAAAGTTGTTGCAGGTCGCCACGAAAAGTATGCTCGGTCGCATTACCAAGTTTGTATCGTTTATTTATGTTGTCAATGTATTGGTCTAATGTCATCTATTCATTCTCAAATTTTCTGTCCAAAGTTAGTTTTTTCTGTCGGTGCGTTGGCAAAAAATGGCTCTTTTGGTTTTTCAGCGTTGGGCTGAGTGTCGGCAAAAACCAAAAGAGCTTGCCCGTGCGGCTGATTTTCTACACTGAGCGCTAACTAGTTAATCCCCCGAAGTTATTACACTTTTTTTCAATTTTTTCTGTTTCCTGTTTCATACAACCCTATTTCCTTTTCCCTCTTTTTTGCAAAGCTAAAATGCTAGCTTCCAGTTTTTTGATTTTGTCTTCTTTTTCGATTATAATGTTGTGGAGTGAAGCAATTTCGTTTTCAATTTCATTTTCGGGCACAAAAGTGTTTAGCCTGATCTTAAAATCGCTTAAAACATTCATGTAATTGATAAATGCTTCGTAAGGCGAATCGAACGGATTAAAATAACTGTGCACCTCTCCGTCGGAAGAATATTTGGTTGACATGTAATAGAAATGGTCGCTCACCTGAAGATAATTCCAGTCTTTTATCAACTCCTTATCGGTGCATTTTGCCATTTGTTGCCTGAGGTTATACAATTTTTCGAAGGCTTCCTTTTGCATGCCGTTTCCGAGCCAGGCGGTTAAATCGCGTTCTTCGTCGGCCCACGAAATCGGGTATGGCACACTCACCGCCGAAATTGGTTGCAAATCGTCAATCACCTCCGAAGGGGTTGCAAATCTTAAAGCCGGATGATTTGCTATTTTTACTGACAAACTTTCAAGAAAATCAAATATCCCGGTTTCTTTGGATTGCCGGTCACCAAACGATTCGTAACTCAGAAACAGGTTAACCACTTCTTCTTTCGGGTTTACTTTTTCGAGCCAGTTGATGAATTTTTCGGCAGTTAACGGGTAATCGGCCCAGTTTGTATTTGAAAACCGGAATGCAATATCGTCGCTGAGTTTGAAATTGCGCATCAGCACTTTTAACCTCGGGTTGATTGCATTTACATACACATAACTGGGACTTTTCCAGCCCAGCACGTGATCTGCCCCTTCGGTTAGTATTGCATTAAATCCCATTTCCGCAACCTGTGCTCCTATTACGTCGGAGTAAATCATTTCGGTATTTCTAAAAACCCGGGGTTTCAGCCCGAAAAGTTCAAGAATTATCTTGTCGTGCAATTTCACCTGCTGCTCAAAAATAGTATTGTCTTTTAACGAAGAGAGCGAATGTGAATAGGTTTCGGAAAGAAATTCAACGCAACCCGTTTTTACCAGTTCCTGAAACGATTCGATTACCTCGGGTGCATAAAGCGCAAATTGTTCGAGCGCCAGCCCGGTAATTGAAAACGAGACCTTAAATTTTCCATCCAACTGGTTGGCCAGTTTTATCAGCAATTTGTTGGTTGGCAGATAACTTATCAGGGCTATTTTGCGCATTATCGATTCGTTGGTGTAGTCGTCGTAATAATAATGGTCGTTCCCAATATCAAAGAAACGATACCGACGGTGCCTGAACGGCTGATGTATCTGAAAAAACAAACAAACTGTCTTCATGTTTTTCAATTTTTCAGGTTATTGTTGTAACACCGATTTATACACATCGGTTACCGCACTTGCCGAATTTACCCATTCCAAACTTTCAACTTCATGTTTTCCCTCATTTTTGAAGTGAGCTGCAAGTGCGCTGTAATTTAAAAGTCCGTAAATGGCATCGGCCATGGCGTAAGTGTCCCAAAAATCGATTTTTATGGCATTTTCAAGAATTTCGGCCACACCCGATTGATTTGAGATAATAACCGGCACATTAAACTGCATGGCTTCAAGCGGCACAATACCAAAAGGTTCAGAAACCGAAGGCATTACAAAAACATCGGTCATCCTCAGCAACAGGTTCACATCGTTTTCCTTCAAAAACCCGGTAAAATGAAAATGGCCAGAAATAGCAAGTTCTGCAACGCGGGCAATCATTGGGTTCATCAGGTCGCCGCTTCCGGCCATTACAAACCGTACGTTTTTCATTTTTTTGAGGACCAGATTGGCCGCTTCAATAAAATATTCGGGACCTTTTTGCATTGTTATCCTTCCGAGAAAAGTAACAATCTTCTCTTCTACCCCTTTATGCAACCGTTTTTCTGTTGCATCGGCAACCGGTTCAACTGCATTGTACACCACAGTGATTTTTTCAGCCGGAATACCATATTTTTCGATTATGATATTTTTTGTGAGACTGCTTACTGCGATAATGCTGTCGGCCATTTCCATCCCTTCGCGTTCGATGGCATAAACCCGCGGGTTTACGTTGCCCCCGCTCCTGTCGAAATCGGTTGCATGTACATGAACTACAAGTGGCTTTCCAGAAACTTGTTTAGCTGCTATTCCGGCCGGGAAAGTAAGCCAGTCGTGGGCATGAATAATATCGAACTGATTATTTCGGGCAATAATTTCGGCAACCAAAGCATAATTTCTGATTTCCTGAAATAAATCGGGGCCATATTTTCCTGAGAATTCAATTTTAAATCCTTTGCCGGTTTCTATAAATCGTGTTTCTTTTGAATATTTCCGGCTTTTCAAATTCCAGAATTCCTCTTCGCCAACGTAAGGGACCAATTTCGATTCGACTTCGAAATAATCTATTTTTTGCTGGGCATCTTCAAATTGAATTTCTTTTTGAGAAACCGGGACCTGATTTGCACCAATTATTTGAATAGCAGATGGTTCTTCATCCCCAAAGGCTTTTGGGACGACAAAAATTACCCCGGCCTGGTTCAATTTTGCAAGCCCTTTTGTTAAACCATAACAAGCGGTACCAAGTCCTCCGGAAATATGTGGCGGAAATTCCCACCCAAACATCAGTACCTTCATAATCACAATTTTTACTCTTTATATTCCTGTATCAGATGAATTGCACGAATTACCCCTGCCACGCTCCATGCCTGCGAAATTGCCCCTTTTGCCTTGTGCGGGGGATTTCCGTTGTACATTTCCGACATAGTCCCAATGCAAACCTCGGTGATATCATCCTCAAAATCTTCCATTATCTGTTTTACAAACGGAAGTCCGCCTTTTTTGTGGATTTTCAAATAACCTTCAACAAAAAACTGGATTAACCATGGCCATACCGCACCCTGGTGAATTGCCAGTTCGCGCTCGTTTGGCCCGCCTTCAACAGCGCCTTTGTAACGGAGATGGTCGGGCGAAAGTGTGCGCAACCCTCGTTTGGTCAGCAACTTTCGTTTCGCCACACTAAGAACCAGTTTTTGCTGTTCGTTGCTTAAAGGAGAATAATCCATTGCAACCGCAATTACCATATTAGGGCGAACCGACCAGTCGGGTTTTCCGTCTTTTACCACATCGGCCAAATGGTCGTGCCCCTCGTTCCAAAAAGTATTTAAAAAGGCGTCGCCTACTTTTTTTATCATGCCTTTCCACTTTTCGACAAAATCCGTGTCGCCGGCCAAGCCTGCCAATTCAACAGCAAAGCATAAGGAATTGTACCAAAGTGCATTAATTTCAACAGGCATACCATCGCGCTGAACAACCGGCCTACCGTCAACCGAAGCATTCATCCATGTAAGCGGTGTGTTTTCTTTTTGGGCATAAATCAATCCCTCGCGCGTAGTCCCTAAATATTTTAAAGTTGAATTCTTATAGGCTTTTAATATTTCCTGAACCGCCCCACCGTATTCGTTCCATATTTCCCTGGGGTGTTTATATTTTTTAAAATACTGCATAATTGCCCAGATAAACCAAAGCGGGGCATCGGCAGAATGATAGGTGAGATTTTTCTGATTAATCTGATCGGGGAAAAAACCGTTTTTAAGAAAGGGTTTGTAAGTATCGAGAACGTTTTTGCAATTTATTGAGTCGTTTAACGACAAGCACAAACCCGGCAACGAAATAAAAGTTTGCCGTGTGATGCTGTCGTACCATGGAAAACCGGCAATAATATCGGTTTTGTCGTTTTTGTGCATTACAAATTGCCCGGCGGCATTGTCCAGCGACCTTAAAAAAGTGCTCCGTTCAATGCGGCTTTTTTCTTCTGTTGCAAAAAGCTGTTTTAACGAAACCGGATTTGCTTCTTCGGTCCCGGCCGCAAAAATGATGCTTTCACCCTTTTTTACTGGTAATTCAAAATAGCCGGGAACAAACAAATCTTCGAGATATTCGTAACCACGGTGCAATTCTTTTAAATATTCAATATTGTAATACCAATCGGGAACCGGAATAAACTCGGCCTTTTTGCTGAATTGCAGGTACAGGTTGGGATATTTATCGTAAAGTTTTAAACTGATTCCATTTTCTGCTTTGACAAATTTCCTGTTGACGTACATGTTTGCTTTATTGAGCTGATGAATTTGCCGAAATGCAAGAAATGGCTTAAACCGTAGTTTCACCGGTTTGTTTGATTCCTCGAGTGTGTATTTGATTAGAACCTGCTGTTCGTTTTCTACCAGCAACTGCTCTTTGGTAAGCACCACATTTCCAACGCAATAAGTGATTTTCGGAATCCTTTTAAATTCAACATTCCTGATGTATTTATGCCCTTTGGGCTCATAAGTTCCGCCCTGATAGCGGTGAATTCCCAAATTAAACTCCGAGCCGTTTTCAATTATCGTTTCGTCGAGCGATGAAAGCAAAACGTGTTTTTCGCCTCCGAATTTACTAATGGGGCAAACCAATAATCCGTGATATTTACGTGTGTTGCAACCGTTTATGGTTGTGCTGATGTAAGCGCCGGCACGGTTCGATCTTAAAATTTCCTTGTTTAAAGAATATTCAAGATTGATTAATTGCTCCTTGTCGAAATTAAGGTAACTCATAATTTTCAAATTTACTACATACGTTGTTCAAATTTGTCTTTTTCTGTTTTAAAATATTCTTTTTCGATGGTTAAATTTAAATGTGCATACTTACTCTCCAACCGATTTATTTCCTCAGCCATTTGCAGTAAAAACCCCAGGTATTCCTTGGTATTCCCGTGTAGCGGTTTATGGCCGGCAGCCTGAACGACTTTCCGTACCTGTACGGCAATCTGCTGACTTTCTTTATCTATCAGGCTTGCTTCAAACTTTTCCCAGATATAGTCTATTGCCACACCGGAAATATGAATCATATCTTCGGCATAAAACCTGTAATCGCGCAGTTCGTCCATCACAATTTCGTAGGCCGGAAAATAGGCACAAAAATCATCGCCATATTCACGGACGATTTCTTCAATCGCCAACAACAAAACAGCCTTACTCCGTTGGTTTTCAACTGCCCCATCTTTCCAGTGACGGATTGGGCTTACCGTGAAAACAACTTTTAGTGAAGGGTTCGTCATTCTGATTTCGGTAAATAACTCCCGGTAATCTGATACTATTTCGGCTACCGACAACCTTTGTCTGACAAATTCTTTTGCCTGAATTTTATGACAGTTTGAAACCGGTTGCCCCGTTTTTTTATACTTGTAAATCCAGGCCGTACCGAAAGTAATAAAAAGAATACCGGCTTCTTTCAGAAATTCTGCCGATGATTTTATGCGTTTGTTTATAGTTTCGAGTGTCTCTTTTTCGTTGTGACCGGAAAACCTTCCGTGATGGGAAAAGCTGTGCCACAAGCCACCCTCGTGTATTAAATCAGCAGTTGTAATTTCTTTTTTATGAAGTAAAATCCGCAACCCGTTGGCTACAGAGACGGGGTTATACAAAATCCCAAACGGATTGATGTCAACATCGTATTTCAGCGCCGCCATCCGGTTCCCAACATTTTCGGTAAAGCAGGAACCCATAAAAATGTTTTTCAGCGAATATCCTGTTTTCAGGTTGAACGATGGCACATCGACAATGGTATGAAACTTTGATGGTTTCATTTCACCTTTGGAATATCAATTTTTTTGAAAACCAGAGCAGTGCGCGCCGGCAGATACAATTTCAAATAATGCTGACTGGTGTTTCCGGCAATTGGATGGGTGTAATACCCAATTTCTTCGTCAACCAAATCGTTCCCGCCAAACCGTCCCGAATCGGTATTTAGCATCACTTTATATTTCCCGGGGCCAAGCGGAATTCCGTAATCGGTAAACGACTGTGATGGGTTAAAATTGAAAACAAACAAAAACAGCCCGCGATGATATGCCAGCACATTATCGGGTTTGTTTTCCATAACAAAATCGACCGTTGGTATGGTGAGTATTTTGTTTTCGCCCAGGAGATGGATCATCTCTTTGTCGAAATCATTAAGCCAGTGATATTTCAGGTCGGGATCTTCAGAAATGCTCCATATACGACGGCAGTATTTGTATGACCATCCGTTTCCTTCGCGGGGGAAATCTATCCACTCGGGATGGCCAAATTCGTTACCCATAAAATTCAGATAAGCGCCTCCTGCAGTTGAAGCGGTTGCCAGCCGGATCATTTTGTGCAGCGCGATTCCACGGTCAACAATCATGTTGGGCTGGTCTTTGCGCATGCTAAAATACATTTCCTTGTCGATGAGACGGAAAATAATAGTTTTGTCGCCAACCAGCGCCTGATCGTGCGATTCGGCATAGCTCACCACTTTTTCGTCGAGCCTTTTTGACGTGAGCTGGTAAAATATCTCGCCCACATCCCAGTCGTTGTCCGATTTTTCCTTAATCGTTTTTATCCAGAAATCGGGCACTCCCATCGCCATGCGGTAATCGAAACCCAACCCTCCATCTTCAACCGGAAATGCCAACCCGGGCATTCCGCTCATGTCTTCGGCAATCGATAATGCAGAAGGTTTTACCTGTTTTATCAGCTTGTTTGCCATTCTGAAATAAGTGGTAGCCTCATGATCGACATTCGGGCTGAAATAATCGTTGTAGTTTGTAAATGCTATTCCCAACCCATGATCGAAATACAACATGCTTGTAACGCCGTCGAACCGGAACCCGTCGAATTTATATTCTTCGAGCCAGTATTTAATGTTGGAAAGTAAAAAATGCAGCACCTCGTTTTTCCCGTAGTTAAAACAGTACGAATCCCAGGCCGGGTGTTCGCCTTTTGCGCCTTCGTGAAAAAACTGGAAGCGTGTCCCGTCGTAATTCCCCAGACCTTCATTTTCATTTTTTACAGCATGTGAATGCACCAAATCCATTACAACCGCCAAACCCAAATCGTGCGCATCATCAATTAAATGTTTCAATTCATCGGGTGTCCCAAAACGTGAAGATGCAGCAAAAAAGCTGGAAACGTGGTATCCAAAACTCCCGTAATACGGATGCTCGGGAATAGCCATCAACTGAATGGTATTGTAGCCGTTTGTTTTGATGCGGGGAAGCATTTGTTCCCTGAATTCATTGTAAGTATGAACCCGCTCCTCTTCGCCGGCCATGCCGATGTGCGCTTCGTAAATTAAAAGCGGTTCATTGTTTCGCTGGAAGTTGGGATTTCTCCACTGATATGGATTTTCGGGCGCCCAAACCTGTGCATTAAAAATATGGGTTGCCGGATCTTGCACCACGCGTGTTGCCCAGGCGGGAACGCGTTTGCCGCCGTTTATCGCCCAATGTACAGAAAGCGCATACAAATCACCATGACTGAGAGCCGGTTCAGCAAGTTGCAACTCCCAAACACCAGTGCCTAAACTATTAAATTCGTACTCTCTTTTCTCCTGCCAGTCGTTAAATGTACCGGTTAAATAAATGTGAGTTGCATTGGGCAGCCATTCCCGAATAACCCATCCTGTTTCGGTTTTGTGCAATCCAAAAAAGAGATATCCGGTAGCAAAATCAGAAAGAGATTTGTCGCCTGTGATTTCCTTTTCTTTTGCATCGGCTTCTTTAATCCGGTTCGAAATAATTTCGGAATAGGGTTTTAGCCATTCATCGTTTTGCACCAGTTTTGGTATTTCGTGTTTCATATTTTCTTCTTTAGGTTTTAATTTTTCTTCTTCATATCACTTAATTGTTTTTTCAACTCCAGGCCCTTTTGGGTAAGCCTGTATTTTTGCAAACGGATGTTTGGTTTGTCGGGAATGGTCATTTCGCTTTGAAATGCTATTACCAATGTCACAACTTCGGGGGTGACTTGGTCGGTCGTTCCGGTTTCAGCCTGGTTTATGCTTTTCAGATAGTCTTCTTCGTACGGGAAGACAACTTCTTTTTCCAGTTTTTCGTTGAGAACTGATTTCAATTCTATTTTATCATTTTCAAGCAATCGTTCTTCCATAATCAGAAGCTATATTTTTGCAAAAATAAATCGGATATTGCCTATCATACAGAAATTTTTAATAATTATCCGGGTGCAAATCCAAGTGTGAATTTAAGAAAAATAGCGGACTAATTGCGCAAATAGCAGAAAGGGAAAATAATAAACGAAAGGGAAAAAATAATATCAGTAAACAAACTCAATATTATCGACCCAAAAAACCGTTTCGGTAGAACCGGTGTAGTTAACTCCTTCGTAACTTGAGGTAAAATAGAGTATTAAATGAGTTGGGATATCATCGGGTTTTCCCCAGCCGGTTTCAACCATGGAAACCATTTTTTTTTGCGAATTTTTAACATACACTTCACTAACCGCAGGAATTAATCCCATTGTTTTTGGGTCATATTCAGGCAAATGGGTGATATCGCCATAAGTAACCGGAAAAGTTGCACCGTTTACCCATTGACTTACAGTGCCGGTGAAAAACTGACGGGCGCCACCAATGCGGGTTGCAAACACGTTTCCGTCTTTGTCTTCCCACCTTTTTTGAAGAATCATGGCAAACTCTGCTTTGTCAGTCCCTTCAACAGGTTTAACATTATATACAGCGTTCACCCGATTTTTCCCAACATTGTATTTATAATCAAATTTTATAGCCTTTGGTTTTCTGTTAAACGGGATTCCCTGGTTTACATTTTTTAGTGGATCTTTAACACCTTTTACCGGCTCTATAATCTCACCAACAAACAAAGTGCCTGCAATTAAAACCTCAACCTTCAATCCTGCAATATTATCTTTTCTAATCCCGGTCTCCAACCGGCAGCAATATCCTGAGCCCCTTTTTTCAGGAAACACCCTTGTATTTCCAATGTCGAGCACCATTTTCGAATAGATATTTGTTGTGCCCCACGGCGATTTTGGGTCTTTTAAGGTAGTATCATAAAAATCAGAATTAGGGTCAACCTTGCCAACACCATAAAGCTCGATGGTTTTACCGCTTAACAAAGATGATTCTTTCACTTTCCGGGCGTACCAGAAATCGAGCGATGAATAGTTTAACTGTCCCGGATTATCGACAAAAGTGGAAGCTTTGCTTTGAGAAAAAACATTCAATCCACAACTAACGAAAACCAATACAATTACAATATTCAGATATTTTGTACAATGCTTCATTCAATTATAATTGTATTTTAAATTTATTTCCCATCAAATCACAGATCGGTAATGAAGAACAAAGTGATTAATTTTAGGGCGCAAATTTAATGGAATATCATTTAAAAAATTCTTTTATGATTTTCTTTTAATGTTTTATAAAGCTGATTATTATCTTAACCACAAAAATAAATTAACCAAAATGAAACGATTTCTCAAAATTACAAGCATCATTTTTCTCTCGTTTATTGGGCTGATATTGGCCGTAATCCTGTTTTTTAACGGGCACTACTTTGGGTTGAATTTAAAGGCAAAACAGAAATTAGCCGAAGTAAAATTTTTAACCGAAAACGGATTTCAGTACCGTGACCTGAATAAAAATGGCAAACTGGATGTTTACGAAGACAGCCGGCAGGATATTGAAAAAAGGATTGAAGATATCCTTTCGCAAATGACCATTGAGGAAAAAGCCGGACTGATGTGGCACCCGCCAATCGGCGTTGGCAAAAATGGTGAAGTGCTTGGAAAAATGAATATTGCCGCACTCAATTTATATTCCACCTACGATATTGTCGTTAACAAAAAATTTAACCATTTCAATCTTTTTATGATCCCAAAATCGCGCTTACTGGCTGAATGGTACAATGCCATACAAAAAATTGCGGAGCAAACCCGGCTGGGGATTCCGGTAACAATCAGTTCCGATCCGCGCCACGGGATTAACAATTTTATCGGTTCCGATTTGCTGGGGAGCGATTTCTCGAAATGGCCCGAACCCATTGGACTGGCGGCTACCGGCGATTCAGCGCTGGTAGCAGAGTTTGGAAAAATCGCCAATCAGGAATACCGGGCAGTGGGCATCAGGACCGCGCTTCACCCGATGGCCGATTTGGCCACCGAACCCCGCTGGGCCAGGATTAACGGCACTTTTGGCGAAGACGCCCAACTTTCGGCAAAAATTACCGCTGCCTATATTTATGGATTTCAGGGCGATGAGTTTGGAGCCGAAAGTGTGGCGTGCATGGTAAAACACTGGCCGGGCGGCGGTCCGCAAGGCGATGGCGAAGATGCCCATTTTGGTTATGGAAAGGATCAGGTTTATCCCGGCAATAATTTCGAAACCCACCTCATCCCGTTCAAAGCGGCATTCGAAGCGGGCGCTGCCATGGTAATGCCTTACTATGGTGTGCCGGTTGGGCAAACCAGCGAAGATGTAGGGATGAGTTTCAACAAGGAAATTATAACCGATTTGCTGCGAAAAGAGTACAATTATGATGGCGTGGTTTGCACCGACTGGGGAATTATTGAGGGATTTGGCGTTTTTGGAATTAAGTTTATGGAGCCCAAAAGCTGGGGAGTTGAAAATTTAACTGTGAAAGAACGCATTAAAAAAGTGATTGACGCCGGTGTTGACCAGTTTGGAGGTAACGACAACATTTCGGAATTGTTGGAACTAATTGAGGAAGGACAAATTTCGGAAGCCCGGATTAATGAATCGGCAAAGCGGTTGCTACGGGCAAAGTTGAGTCTGCTCCGAAAAGTCCTTTGACCCCCTAACCCCCAAAGGGGGGACTTCCTAATTCAATGATTTTCAGATGTTCCCCTTTGGGGTTAGGG
>CAMTWS010000053.1:0-6109 GCA_947085485.1 uncultured Prolixibacteraceae bacterium | reverse complement strand
TTCTGTGGCAACTGCAATAATCTGCTCAGAATTTAAGCGACAGGATTACTTTTCGGATTACTCGAAGTGAAACGACAAAGTAAAGATGGTCGATCTTAAATGTTTTATCGACTGTGAATAATACAAGCGCTGATTTTGAGAGGGCGTTAGATTTAGCTGGTTGTTCAGCCCAAAACTAAATTTTCCTTCGACCGAAAAACGGAAAAACGGGAAAAAATGATCCCAGCCACCGCCTAATTCAGCATAGAAACCCCCGCTTTTCAATTTTACCAAATCGTCTTTTGCCGTTCTTGAAATATCTTGCCTGAACGCACCCCCGAAAATTACAAACGGCCTGTCGTTATTTATTCGCCGTGCTTTGTATTTAAAAAGTACAGGAAAATCGAGAAATGTTGATTTAATGGAGTAAAATTTCAATGGTTCGATTCCAGGAGAATTTATATCGTTAACAGGAATATTATAGGTTAACTTTCGTTCGCCAAACGACATTCCGGGCAAAAACCGGAGATCTAAATCTTCCAGCACCCTTAAACTTGATACTATTCCGACAGTAAATCCCGGCACTAAAGCCTGCAAATCGCTCCGAACTAAAGATCCATGATCAATTGGTTTTAGATCGAGTGGCCAGTTAGCCGGCTCAAAATTGGGATTTTCGCCAATGGGGTTATAATTTGAGACATTAAAATCGAGAAGGTTGTAGCCCAGGGTAAAACCAAAGTGAATAAGTTTTTCATCAAAAGTTGACAGGTAGTGCACCTTTTGCTTTTGAGTAAAACCATTAAGGACAACAAGAATGAATAATATGGCTGTAAAAATCTTCTTCACCTTAAATTAATTACTCTGTCTTTCAAAAACATTGTTTTATGCAGTTTATTGTCCTGCCAGGCTAATTTTCCGGTTTATTGGCTTCATAAACAGAAGCTATTCCGAAAGTTTGCAAAAAACATTTGTTATCCACAAATCCAACGTCTGCTAAAATAGTTAAAAATCTATCACCATCGGGAAACTCATTTACCGATTCGGGCAAATAGGTATAGGCCTTGCTGTCATTAGAAACCAGGCGCCCGATAAATGGTAAAATTTTAGTGAAGTAGAATTGGTAACCCTGTTTGTAAGGCGCTTTCACGGGTTTCGAAAACTCAAGAATATAAAATACACCTCCCGGCTTTAAAACTCTTTTTATTTCCGAAAGTCCGGTTTTTAACGTCTCGAAATTCCGTACTCCAAATCCTGCAATTGCAGCATCGAATTTATCATTTTCAAAGGGCAGGTTTTCCGAATCGGCTTTAATCAATTCAATAATATTTGTAAGGCCTTTCCTATCAATTTTCCTTCGCCCCACTTCCAACATCCCTTCCGCGATATCAATTCCAACTATTTTAGCACCTTTAATGCGGGTTGCAGCAATTGCAAAATCGGCCGTTCCGGTTGCAATATCCAAAATAAGCCTTGGTTGATGCGGCTTGAGCAAGTTAATTGCATTTTTCCGCCATAACTTGTCGATATTTGCCGAAAGCAAATGATTCAGTAAATCGTATTTTGGAGAGATATTATTGAACATCTCTTCGACCTGATCTTTTTTAGATTGTTGGGAATTTTTATTGGGAAGAGTTGTCATTAAACACCTGTCGTCATTTTATCAATGTAACCAAACGACTGATCGTCAATACGAATTTCCCCTTTTGTAATGTGCCCCAGGGTAAAGAACCGAACTTTCATTTCGGTTAACACATCCACAAATTCATCCTCTTTTTCAGCTTTTACTTCAACCAAAATACGCCCCATTGCTTCTCCGAATAAAAAAGCATCAATTCGTGTTTCGGCTGCGGTAGTGATATCAAATCCCAGTTCATTTGGAATTGCAGCGCGCAGAAGTGTAAAAAACAGGCCACCTTTACCAACCGGGCTGGCGCTTTCAATAAGCTTTAACCCGATTAACTTTTTTATTGCACCCTGAATTTTAATTTCCTCATCAATATCAAATTCGGGTAGCGGAGAATCGGAAATTTCATGAAAAAATTCGAGATATTCAGAAGATCCAATATCGTCTGTTGCACGCCCAATCTGAAAAATATTATTTCCCTTGCTCTTAAACGAATGTGTGTTAATATCCTCAATATTATTAATTAACCCCATCATGCTAACAATTATGGTTGGGGGTACAGGGCCATGCTGCGAGAAATGATCGAACCTTATTTTTTTATCAGTAATTTTCAAATCGAATTTACCGGCTGCGTTTTCCAATCCTTTTTTTGCTCCCGAAGCAATAAACTGACCTTTGGGATCGGCAAAATTGATATGATATAAGAAGGCGCTAATGGCAGTTGGCTGAGCCCCCGAACAAATCATTTTCCGTACAGCCCTCGAGATTAAAATTTCGGTTGCTTTTTGCGGATCGCTCTGTAAATGATGATGAAATGCATGAGTACTCATCACAATTTTTTTTCCATTTGAATCAATATCAAACAAACCGGTTTCGTCGGTATCCGTATCGCCAATCGAATCGGGAGAAATACTTAATTCACCAAAATCGTTAAAATAATTAATGCTCGACAAATTTGGATTAACCATCAACGAAAAAATCACATCCTCCAAATTTTCAGGTTCAGTAATTGAATCGATGGTAAAACTTTTTTCTGCTTGAATAACATCACCCATAATTCCTTAATATTTGTAAATTATCCGGCAGCAAAGGTAATTAAGTAGCTCGTTATTCCATAAAATTTGATGTTTTTTTTAATTTCGGGTAGAAATCAAAAAATAAAAAATGAAACCAATTGCATTAATTACAGGCGCTACTTCGGGCATTGGCGAAGCAACAGCATTGCTGCTGGCAAAAAATAATTACAATGTTATTATCACAGGCCGCCGAAAAGAAAAGCTTCTTCTTTTGCAGGAAAAAATAACCGCCGAAACAAATTCAAAAGTCTTCACTTTAAATTTCGATATCAGAAGTTTGCCCGAAAACGAAGCTGCTATCAAAAGTTTACCTGAAGAATGGCAGAATATTGATGTATTGGTTAATAATGCAGGATTGGCCGCCGGGTTTAACACGCTTCAGGAAGGGATTATTGACGATTGGGAACAAATGATTGACACCAATATAAAGGGACTGCTTTATATTACACGGCTGATTTCGCCTAAAATGATTGAAAGGGGCGCCGGGCACATCATTAATATATCCTCCATTGCCGGGAAAGAAACTTACCCTTTTGGAAATGTTTACTGCGCCACAAAACATGCAGTGCAATCGGTAACCAAGGGAATGCGAATTGATTTGCTCAAGCACGGAATAAAGGTTAGCTCAGTCAGTCCGGGCGCCGTTGAAACCGAATTTTCGCTGGTACGCTTCAATGGCGACAACGACAGGGCCAAACAGGTTTACAGGGGATTCACGCCACTCAATGCGCAGGATATAGCAGAAACTATTCTTTTTATTGTAACCCGCCCAAAACACGTTAATATCGACGATGTGTTAATTATGCCTGCCGACCAGGCATTTTCGCGTGATTTTAACCGCAGGGAAATCGATTGATTTTGACTAAATTTGTCTCATATTAATACAAAATGCCTGAAGCAATTATTATTACACCCGTTAAAGATTCGTTACAAACAACGCATCTTACTATTCAAGCTATTTCAAAAGCAAAGGGTAACTTCGAATATTTCATTTTTAACGATTTTAGTCAACCCGAAACCAAAAAGTTTCTGGAAGAGGCCAAAACTGAATACGGGTTTCAACTCATTCATCTCGAAGATATCATTTCAACCCCTTCGCCCAACTACAAACTTGTGCTTGAAATAGCCCAAATAATGGCTTTGGAAAAAGAATGCCCCTTAATTATTATTGAATCGGATGTGGTTATTAAGCCTGATACACTATCAGAGTTGTTCGAAATCTTAAAAACCAAACCCAACTGCGGGTTAATTGGGGCAATTACGGTTGACCAATCGGGCAATTATAATTTCCCCTACACTTTTGAAACGGTTAAAAACGTTGAGATTATAAATACCTCGCATAGTTTAAGTTTTTGTTGTACACTTCTTTCATTGGAATTTCTGCGGAAATTTGATTTTAAAATACTGTCGCAAAACAAAGATTGGTTCGATATTTTTATCAGCCGGCAATCAAAGAAACTGGGATTTAACAATTATCTGGCAAAAGGGATTGAAGTTCTGCACCTCCCGCACTCGAGCCGCCCCTGGAAACACTTAAAATATACAAAACCCATGCTCTATTATTTTAAAAAGATATTTTACAAACGCGACCGTATTTAAATGACGAAAAGCATAATATATCACCGCTTGAAAATTGCCGGGCATATTTTTTTCTGGCTGGCAAGTATTTCGCTGTTAACCCTTATTTTTTATGTCTATGTTGAAAAATTCAGTTTTAACCTTTTAGAGAAGTCGGTTATTATTAATGCATTTTTTGCAGCAGCAGTTTACATAAATTTATATGTTCTCATACCTAAGTTTTTGAAACAGAAAAATTACATTTTTTACATTTTCTGGCTTATAATTTTACTCTCGGCAGCAAGTTTAATATTACAGTTCCTTTTTATTTACCCACTTGGAAACCTACTCGGAATTTCTGAAGGATATACTGCATTTAACGTTAACCTGCATTCTGCCTATTTTTTTTCAACCCTACTTTATATCGGTATCACTTCATTTCTTAAATTAATAAACGACTGGCTGTCGATGCAGGATATCAATTTAAGGCTTGTAAAAATTGAGCAGCAAAAGCTGGAGGCCGAGTTAAAAACCTTAAAAGGCCAGTTAAACCCGCATTTTCTTTTTAATTCGCTAAATAACATTTATTCGCTGGCGTTAATAAAATCCGGTAAAGTGCCTGAACTGATTTTAAAACTTTCAGATTTAATGCGCCATATAATTTACGAATCGAAGGAGAATTACATTTCGCTGGAGAAGGAACTTGAATTTGTGAACAATTTTATTGACTTGCAAAGGATCAGGACATCGGAAAAAACAAAAATCAAATACGAAATAGTTGGCAAAATTCCATCAGCCAAAATAGCTCCGTTGTTGTATAGAAAAACAGCATGATTTTCTATTTATTAAATCAGACAAGAAAACAATAAAAGTAAAAATCCCCGATATCTGCTACATCGAAGGATTGGGCGATTATATCAAACTGTATATGGCTGACAAAAAATTAGTGACAAACCTCTCTATGAAAAAAATAGAAAATCTTCTTCCTGAGAACCAGTTTTACCGAATCCACAAATCGTTTATAATATCGCTCGATAAAATTGAGTCGATAGAAGGGAATATGGTCAGGATAAACAATACAAAACTTCCTGTTGGCAATAGTTTTCGCCAGAATTTTATGCTACACATCAAAAACTTTCTTGCCGAATAAAGTTTATTCCAAAAATCCCTGCTCTTTTAAGACATCCATCATTTTTTTAGAAAAAAACTCGTTGTCCGGCTTTCTGTAACGCACATCGGTATAAACCTGCGCCAATGATTCCTTACTGTTCTCGTCCGCAAATTTTTTTGATGATTCGAGATTTTCTTTAAAGGAGTATAATTCTTTTATTTTCTGTTCAGAATAATCGATGTATTTACCGCGATGAACAATTCCTTCCAATGGGATTCTGTCGGTTAATTCGGGAGATTCGTCAGGATATCCAACAGCAATTGTAGTTACAGGGAAAGTTAATTTTGGTAAATCGAGCGCTTGAATAATTTCTTTGGCATTATATGTTGTCGTTCCCAGGTAACAAATTCCAAGTCCATAATTTTCTGCAGCAATACAAACATTCTGAGCAGCAAGAAGAGCATCAATTGCTGCTGTAAAAAACGATAGAAAATTATTATATCCCGGAGAAGCCTCATTTATTGTACACCATTTTGTAAAACGATTGAAATCTGCAACAAAAGTAAGAAGCACAGGGGCATTTTTAGCAACGCCCTGATTAAAATGCAAGGCAATTAACTTTTCTTTTTGATCATCCGTTTCTGAAACAACAACACTGTACAATTGCATATTTCCTGTGGTCGATGACTTTGTTCCCGAATATATTACAGACTCCAGGACAGAACTTTCAATATTCCTGCTTTTAAACTTTCTAATAGAAAC
>CAMTWS010000052.1:0-11456 GCA_947085485.1 uncultured Prolixibacteraceae bacterium | reverse complement strand
CGATCTTTGTAATGTTTAAACTGGCATCTTTTTAATAACTTTTACTTTTACAATGCCCTCTGAAAAATATTTTTGTTAATTTTTCGTGGCTAGCCCATTTAACCTTTTTAAAGATTACAAGTCGAATAGTTTCGGTAATTTAAATTTCCGTGTTTTTATTTTATTACTAAAAATTCAAAGTTGTGTCAACAAAAAAAGTTTTCAAAGTATCAATAACCGTTATTATAATAATAGTAATGGCGGGAATAATTTTTTACCCCAAGTTTAAGCACCTGCTGCAAAAAGGACAGGGAAACGCAATGCAGGCAGGGCCACAAGGCAGGGGTGGACAGCAAATATTACTTGCCAGCGGCTTTGTAATTGTACCCACCAAAATGTTCGAACTCAGAAAAAGCACAAGTTCGTTGCTGCCCGATGAAGAAGTTGAGCTGTCATTCGAAACTTCGGGTAAAATTATAGGTATTTTTTTCGATGAAGGCACTCGTGTAAAAAAAGGCGATCTTCTGGCCAAAATCAACGATAGGCCCTTGCAAGCCCAGTTATTGAAATTAAAGGCCCAGTTAAAACTTTCCGAAGAAAAAGAATTCAGGCAGCGGCAATTGCTCGACCGCGACGCCATCAGCCGCGAAAGCTATGACCAGGTATCCACAGAACTTCAGTCGTTGCAAGCCGACATAATGCTGATTGAAGCCCGGATATCTGAAACCGAAATGCGCGCCCCGTTTGATGGGATCGTAGGTTTACGAATGATTAGCGAAGGCGCTTTTGCAACAACCCAAACAAAAATTGTACGGTTGGTAAAAATCAGCCCCCTTAAAATCGAGTTCTCAATACCTGAACGCTACGCTGGCAAAGTTACCCCGGGATTCCCCATTAAATTCGCCATTGATGGGATTTCAAAAGAATTCGACGCTGTTGTTTATGCAGTTGATCCAAAAATTGATATCAACACACGGACAATTGTAGTGAGGGCGCTCTACCCAAACCGGAACGAAGAGCTTAAACCCGGACGTTATGCAAGTGTCACCACCCTGCTTTCGCAAATTGATAATGCTGTCGCAATTCCAACTCAGTCGCTGATTCCGGAGATGGAAGGTGAAAAAGTTTTTATTTATAAAAACGGAAAAGCTGAACAGGTGCGGGTAGCCACCGGACTTCGTACCGAATCGCATATTCAAATTAAGGAAGGCCTCAACTTTGGCGATACTTTGCTGACAACTGCAATGCTACAGCTCAGGCACAGCCTTCCTGTTCAGCTCGATACGCTGGTCACAAATGAAAATTTGATACATAAATAGTATGAGCCTATCTTCTTTAAGTATAAAACGACCGGTTCTTGCTACAGTTTTTTCGCTGGTAATCCTTCTTTTTGGAGGAATCGGGATAACTTACCTTGGCATCAGGGAGTTTCCCAGTGTTGACCCGCCTATTATTTCGGTGAGCACATCATATCCCGGCGCTAACTCCGATGTAATTGAAACACAAATTACCGAACCTCTCGAACAATCGATAAACGGAATACCCGGAATACGTACTTTGAGCAGCCGGAGCAGCCAGGGACGAAGCGAGGTAACCGTTGAATTTGAACTTTCGGTAGATTTGGAAACTGCGGCCAACGATGTTCGCGACAAGGTATCCCAGGCACAGCGTTTTCTTCCGCGCGACTGCGATCCTCCAACAGTTTCGAAAGCCGATGCCGATGCCAGCCCAATTATGTTCATTGCGGTAAAAAGCCCGAAACGCTCATTGCTCGAACTCTCTGAAATTGCCGAACTTACCTTTAAAGAACAGTTACAAACAATTTCGGGAGTAAGCGCTGTTTCGATTTGGGGTGAAAAAAGATGGGCCATGCGAATTTGGCTCGATCCCGCAAAACTGGCTGGCTACCAGATGACGCCGCTGGATGTTAGAAACGCCATTTCACGCGAAAATGTGGAGCTGCCGGCCGGAAGCATTGAAGGTAATACCACTGAACTTACCATTCGTACCCTGGGTTTGATGACAACACCCGAAGAGTTTAACAGGTTGATTTTGAAACAAACGGGCGACCAGTTAATCAGGGTCCGTGATATTGGCCGCGCCGAACTTGGGCCTGAAGACATCAGGGGAATAATGAAAATGAATGGGGTCCCGATGGTTGGGACCATCATAATTCCACAGCCCGGCGCCAACCATATCGAAATTGTGGACGATGTTTATGAAAGGCTTGAATTTATTAAAAAAGACCTCCCCGACGATGTACAGATTGAAATAGGTTTCGATAATACAAAATATATCCGTTCTTCGATCGATGAGGTTATGTCAACAATTTATCTGGCATTTTTCCTTGTTGTTGTTATCATTTTCATTTTTTTGCGCGACTGGAGAACTACTTTACTGCCCATTATTGTTATTCCGGTTTCGCTTGTAGGTTCGTTTTTTATTATGTACCTGGCCGGTTATACCATTAATGTGCTCACACTTCTGGCAATCGTACTTTCCATCGGTCTGGTTGTTGACGATGCCATAGTGATGATGGAAAACATATATGTAAAAATTGAACAGGGAATGACCCCGCTCGAAGCCGGTATTAAAGGGGCAAACGAAATATTCTTTGCCATTATCGCCACAACAATCACCTTAATTGCCGTTTTCTTCCCGATAGTTTTTCTTGAAGGAATGACCGGAAGGCTCTTTCGCGAATTCAGTATTGTAATTGCCGGGGCGGTTGCCATTTCATCGTTTGTGGCTTTAACTTTAACGCCCATGCTGGCAACAAAAATCCTGAAAACAAGGCATAAACGAAGTAAAGCATATAATTACTCCGAGAAATTCTTTGTCTGGTTGAACAGCGGCTATCAGCGTTCACTTGAATCAATCCTGAAAAGAAAATATATTTCGCTTTTTATTATTGTTGTTTCATTGGTATTGACTTTTTTCCTGTGGAAAAATATACCCGCCGAAATGGCCCCGCTCGAGGATCGTTCGCAATTAAGCGTAAACATTACCACTCCCGAGGGTTCGACCTACGAATTTAACCAGGAGTATGCTGAATATGTGGCAGCGCTAATTGAAAAAACCGTTCCAGAACGTGAAAAAGTGACAATTATGAGCAGGGGAAGCCGTGCATTTGTCCGTGTTGTTTTAACAGACCCCTCGAACAGGGAACGATCGCAACAGGAAATTGCCAACCAGCTAACTGCCCAGCTAAGAAAAATGACCAAGGCAAGGGCAAGTGTAATCCAGCAATCGACTTTTGGCGGGAGGCGCGCAGGGCAACCAATTCAATATGTTTTACAGGCGCCAAACATCGAAAAACTTCGGGAGGTTATACCTGCTTTTATGGCCGAAGTACAGGATAATCCTGTTTTCGAAATGGCCGATGTTGATTTGAAATTTACCAAGCCCGAACTGCAAATTGTAATCAACCGCGACAAAGCAAATTTACTGGGTGTTTCAACCCAAAATATTGGCCAAACACTGCAACTGGCGCTTAGCGGGCAGCGTTTCGGCTATTTTATTATGAACGGGAAACAATACCAGATTTTGGGCGAACTGGCGCGCCATGACAGAAATAAACCCCTCGACCTGAAGTCGCTGTACGTAAGAAATAATAGCGGACAGATGGTACAGCTCGATAATTTTGTTGAACTTCAGGAGGCAACAGCTCCGCCGCAACTTTACCGTTACAACCGTTTCGTGGCTGCCACCGTTTCATCGGGCCTGGCGCAAGGAAAAACAATTAGTGAAGGGTTGGCAGAAATGGATAAAATTGCGGCCAAAGTTCTCGACGATTCATTTCGCACCGCCCTTGCCGGCGACTCGAAAGATTTCATGGAAAGTTCGTCGAGCCTCATGTTTGCCTTCCTGCTGGCAATAGTGCTTATATTCCTGGTGCTTTCGGCCCAGTTCGAAAGTTTCAAAGACCCGGTAATTGTAATGATGGCAGTACCGTTGGCGCTCACCGGAGCGCTGATATTTATGTGGTATTTTAATATAACCATGAACATTTTCAGCCAGATAGGAATTATCATGCTGATCGGGCTGGTGTCGAAAAACGGCATTTTGATTGTGGAATTTGCCAATCAGCGAAAAGAAGCTGGGTTGAGTAAATTTGAGGCAATCAAATATGCTTCTGCCGCCCGGTTCCGCCCAATCCTGATGACAAGTTTATCCACAATTCTTGGAATTTTACCACTTGCGATTGGCTTGGGCGAGGGAGCGCAAAGCCGCGTTGCAATGGGTATTGCCGTTGTTGGCGGCCTTACCATTTCTACATTCCTTACACTTTATGTTGTTCCAGCCATTTATCTTTTTATTTCGAATGAAACAAAAATCAAGACCGATGAACCGTCCCGATCTGAAAGAATTGAATCTTATGAAAAATAACAAGATAATAATTGCTGTTTTATTGTTCCTGTTTCCCTTTCAAAAGGCCGGTTCACAGGAAGTTTACGACTTGGGCCGATGTGTAATCACTGGTCTCGAAAACAACTTTTCGCTGAAAATTGCCAAAACACGCGAGCAAATTTCGGGCAATAATTACACACTTGGCAATGCAGGCTATCTCCCTACTATTACAACTACCAACAGGTATGGGGGCAATTTGAATAACACAAGCCAGACTTTGCGCGATGACAGCGAAAATTCAACCAGCGGGGTTCACAACAATTCGGGATCAGCCAACGTTAATCTCAACCTGACTATTTTCCAAGGATTCCAGGTACAAACCACTTATCAAAAACTGAGCGAACTTAAAAAGACCGGTGAGCTGAATACCCAAATGAACATGGAAGATGTGGTATCGAGAATTAAAGCCGAGTACTATCGCCATGTGCAGCAACTCAATTTATCAAAAAACCTGGCGTACGCTGTTGCACTCTCACGCGAAAGGGTACGTATCGACGAACAGAGATATTTATTGGGTTCCTCATCCAAACTCGAACTCCTGCAGTCGATGGTTTATCTCAATGCCGACAGTTCGCGGTATGCAAAACAAACCGAGAATGTCCTCGCATCACAGGTGAGATTAAAAAAACTGATGGCGCTCGAAAATCTGGAGGAAAATATTGCACTGAAAGATACTTCTATTCAAATCGATACATCTCTGGCCTACAAGTACCTGCTTGATTTCACCCTTCAGCAAAATACGGGGTTGCTTTTAGCCTCAAAAGACCAGGTTATTTCGGAACTCGACTATAAAATTATTGCCGGAAGGGCTTATCCGTACCTGAATTTATCATCGGGTTACACTTATTCTTATAACAGATATGAAATTGGCGGTTTAAAAAACCAGCAAACAAACGGAATGAATTACGGATTGACCCTTGGAATGGATATTTATGACGGACTCGAAAGAAGACGTGAAAAATTGAATGCAAAAATCGCGATCGAAACCAAAAAATACCAGTATCAGGAAGTGGAGCAGGAAGTAAAAGCCGATTTGATAACCATTTTTTATGCCTACGAAAACAACCTGAAGCTAATGAAACTTGAAGAACAAAACCTCGGGGTTGCCCGCGAAAACCTGGGAATTGCACTCGAACGTTATAAACTTGGGAACCTGTCGGGGATTGACCTTCGCGAAGTGCAAAAAAGTTTGCTCGATGCCGAAGAGCGTTTAATCTCGATCCAATACCTCACAAAACTTGCAGAAATATCGCTGCTGCAAATCTCGGGACAAATTATGAAGGATATTTAAATTGCTTAAAAAGAAATACTAACTTTGCCGCTCGATTCTGAAAAGCAATATCAATGCAAGTATTTGAATTTGAAACGGTTGTAATAGGCAGTGGACTCGCCGGGCTTTCTGCGGCATATCATTCATCGAAATATGGAAATGTTGCCATTGTAACCAAGTCTCAACTCGATATCAGTAATTCGTATTATGCCCAGGGAGGCATTGCTGCCGTTATCAGCGAAAACGACTCGGCAGAATCTCATATTCAGGATACAAGAGAAGCCGGACGAGACCTTTGCGATATCGATGCTGTTGAGGTGTTGGTCAACGAAGGCAGGGAGCGGATTTTGGAATTGATTCAACTGGGAATGGAGTTCGACAAAAAAGACGGACAGTTGGTACTTGGCCTCGAAGGTGGCCACAGCCACCGCCGCATTCTTCATGCCGGGGGCGATGCCACCGGAAAAGTGGTCACCAGTTTTATGCTGCAGAAAGTAAAAGAACAACCATCGGTAAAGTCGTTTGAAAACGTGACAGCAATAAAACTGGTTCAGCAGGATAATTGTATTGTTGGGTTACACGCCTATGATTTTATTTCAGGTAAAAACGTCATTTTTAAAACCAGGGCAGTAATAATTGCCACAGGAGGATTGTCGAGGGTGTTTTTACGATCGACCAATCCATATACAGCCACCGGCGATGGAATAGCAATGGCGTATGAAGCAGGGGCAGAAATTGCCGATTTGGAATTTATACAGTTTCATCCAACCGCACTTTTTGTTCCCGGAAAAGAAGCCTATCTTATAAGTGAAGCTGTGCGCGGCGAGGGGGCATGGCTGTTGAATGAAAAAGGCGAAAGGTTTATGAAAGACATTCACCCGCTGGCCGAACTGGCTCCCCGCGATGTAGTGGCATTCAACATTTTCAAACAATTGCAGTTGGCCAAAACCGACCACATCTACCTTTCGCTGAAACACCTCGACAAGCACGAAATAATTAACCGTTTCACCAATATTTACCAGCACCTGAAAGTTTATGGCTTCGATTTAACCGGCGACCTGCTTCCTGTTGCGCCGGCAGCCCATTATATGGTTGGCGGCATACGGACCAACCTCGATGCCGAAACCAACATATCGGGCCTGTTTGTTTGCGGCGAAGCAGCATCGACGGGTGTTATGGGCGCCAACAGGCTGGCAAGCAATTCGCTTCTCGAATGCCTGGTTTTTGGAAAACGCGCCAGCGAAAAGGCAGCCAAACTAACAACTCCTGATTGCCGCTTAAAAGATATGCCCCCTATTCATATCGACATTAAAAATGAACCACTGTACCTCGAGATGCAAAACGAAATAGCGGCCTTGATGTCAGAAAACCTCGGGATTGTAAGAAATGCGGCAGGAATAAGCAAAGCCGTTGAAAGACTTACGGCTATAGAAACACAGTTTTGCGATTTTCAAAACGAATACAACCTTTTCAAAATAAAAAACACCGCCACGGTTTGTAAATTAATTGCACAGGCGGCCCTCGTGCGCGAAGAAAGCCGGGGTGGACATATCCGAGAAGATTTTCAAAAAGAAACCCCCGATTTTGAATTACACTCCATTCAGCAAAAAAACAAAAATATTCAGTTTGAACCAGTTAGAAAATAGAAACATGGACAGCAAATTATTAAAATCGGCCGAAGTTTTATTTGAACTGGCTTACGCAGAAGATATTGGTAATGGCGATATTACAACAAACAACCTGGTACCGCCGGGCGAAAATAAAACAGCTATCCTGGTGGCAAAAGAAGAAGGGGTAATCGCCGGGTTGCCCGTTGCAGAAATGGTTTTCAGAAAATTCGACCAAAATTTAATCTGGAACGAAAAAAAACCTGATGGAAGCAAGGTTCTTCCCGGCGATATCCTTGTTGAATTTACAGGGAACTACCGTGCTTTGCTGACCGGCGAAAGAAAAGCGCTCAACTTCTTGCAGCATTTATCGGGAATTGCAACCTATGCCAATCTTTGCATGGAAGAAATTAAGGGACTGGATGTTGAAATTCTGGATACCCGAAAAACTTTACCGGGCTACCGCTACCTTGATAAATATGCAGTGCGGATGGGCGGAGCTTCGAACCACAGGTTTGGATTGTACGATATGGTAATGATAAAAGACAACCATATCAAGGTGGCCGGTGGAATAAAACCTGCGGTTGAAGCAATCCGCAAAAAAATCCCGAAAAGCATTAAAATTGAAGTTGAGACATCGAACCTCGTGGAAGTTCAGCAGGCAATTGAAGCAGGCGCCGATATTATCATGCTCGACAATATGAGCCCTGACATGATGATTGAAGCAGTTGCGCTGATTAACAAGCGTGCAAAAATTGAAGCTTCGGGGAATATGACATTGAAAAGAATCAGAAAAGTAGCTTCAACCGGTGTCGATTATATTTCAATCGGAGCGTTAACACACTCGGTAAAGGCGCTCGATATCAGCCAACGAATTATCGACTAATGATGAACCTGGTAATCGACATTGGCAATACACGGACAAAGTTTTCAGTTTTCAACCGGGGGGAGGTGTTGATTACTGTTCCGGTTGATGAATTTCTGCCCGGACATATCGATGTTCTGCAAAACGAACATCCTGAATTACAGAAGGTAATTCTTTCGGCAGTAAAAGATTATTCACCAAAACTAAAAACAGCGCTTCAAAATAAATTTGAGTACTTTCTCGAATTGGATGCCAACACCCCGCTCCCCATTGAAAACTGTTATTCAACTCCCGAAACGCTGGGAAAAGACAGAATGGCTGCGGCAGTAGGCGGTTTTGATTTATACCCGGATACCAATTTGCTGATTATTGACGCCGGAACCGCCATTACTTACGACATTATTAATGAGAAGCACCAATATCTTGGCGGTAATATTTCTCCCGGAATTGAGATGCGCTACAAAGCGCTGCATCAGTTTACCGGAAAACTGCCACTGGTTAAGCAACAAAAATTCAATAAACTGTACGGCTCCTCAACCGAAGAGGCTATTTTGGCCGGTGTACAGCATGGTGTTGTTTTTGAGGTAGATAAAGCAATTGAAACTTTTAATGATTTTTATAAAAATTTAAAAGTTATTATTACCGGTGGAGACGCTGATTTTTTTGATAAGAAATTAAAAAACTCTTTCTTTGTGAACTTTAATTTAATAGCCTTGGGTTTAAACCGCATATTAGAATATAATGGGGAGATATAACAAAGTAATTTTTCTGTTCGGTTTGATAATGTTTCCAGCATTATTATTCGCGCAATTCAATAATAATACTTCATCGCCATACTCGAGATACGGGTTGGGAGAACTTCATTCATACAGTTTTGGCCGAAGCGCTGCCATGGGGGGCGCTTCAATAGCCAGCAGGAACAACCAGCAGATTAACCTTGCGAACCCGGCATCATTCGATGCAATTGATTCTCTTGGTTTTATGTTTGAATTTGCTGTTGATGCCAAATTTTCTGTTTTTAAGGATAATATCGGGAGTGTTACTGCAAGCAACATTAATTTCCAGTATTTTGCAATGAATTTTCAGATTAATGACCGGATGGGAACAAGTTTAGGTATGGTCCCTTTTTCTGATGTTGGGTATAGTGTTGTTGTCAATCAGAATATAGAAAATTCAGGCCCTGTAACAACTACATATTATGGAGCAGGTACCATTTCAAATGCTTTTTTGGGACTTGCAATACAACCTTTTAAATATCTGTCGGTTGGTACAAACCTGAACTACTTTTTTGGAATGTTAAACCGAAATGCAGAAGTTGTGTTTTCCGGAGCTTCAGACTTTTACAATATGCAGCAATATAAAAGTCTCAGAGTGAGCGACTTTAGCTTCGATTTTGGAGCACAGGCTACCATACCTTTAAAAAATAATAAGAAAATTATACTGGGCGCAGTATTTGAAAATAACCCGAAATACAATGCGTTTTACTCAGATATTACCCAAAAAAATCTGGGATCAGGTAATGCTGTGGACCAGGATACCTTGTTTTATGTTGAAGAAGGAAAGGGAATTATTGAATTTCCGTTTACATACGGATTTGGCATTTCGTATGTAAAAGAGAACTCATTGGAAATAAATGCCGATTATTATCATCAGTCATGGGGCGATGCTAAATTTCTTGGTTCAAAGAATGCTTTTTTAACAGATTTAGATAAATTTGCAGTTGGGGCCGAATGGATACCTGATAAGTTTTCTATTAGAAGTTACACGAGCAGAGTTGCATATCGTGCAGGATTTAAATACGAACAAACCTATCTGATATTTAACAATAGGCAGATTAATGACATTGGCATAACTTTTGGAGTTGGACTACCGGTATATCGTTCAAGATCGACAATAAATGTTGCAGCCGAGTTTGGTAAGAAAGGAACAATGGAAGAAAACCCGGTACAGGAGAATTATTTCAGGTTAAATTTAATGGTAAATTTGTATGATTTGTGGTTTATAAAAAGAAGATTTGATTAAAACTAAAAAACAAAACGATAAAATTATGAAAGCTTTATCACGCGTTACATTTTTATTCGCACTACTTGTTTTGTGGGCTGTTTACGGAACAACGGCCCAGAGGGTAATTAAAGGCACCGTTTATATTGACGGGGAACCAGCCGCCGGTATTACTGTTGAAGCACACAGGGGAAGTACGATGATGACCAGTTTCGATGGAAAGTACGAAGTAACTGCCGATGCAAAATCGAAGCACATAAAATTTACAATGATGGCCACCAATGAATCTAAAAGATTCGACCTGGTTGACCAATCAGTTGGTGTAATCGACTTCGCTTTTAGGGGTGCAATTCCGGGAGCTGAGAGTTCAGAAAATGTTGCGAGTGGCGATGTAATTTTAAAATCGGCTGAAGAGTTACTGAATGAGCACGATAAAGAATTTATGAATCAATTATCGCTTTATACCGAATTTTACAAACAAGGTGATTTTGTATCGGCCCTTCCTCATTGGAAAAATATCGCTACTAAATATCCTAAGTCAACATCGAATATTTATATCCATGGAGCCAAAATCTATGAGTCGCTTTATGAAGATGCAAAAACCGATGCCGAGAGAGATAAATACCTCGAAGAAATTATGAAATTAGCCGACCAAAGAATTAAATACTTTGGAGGTAAAGGTTTCGTTTTAGGCCGCAAAGGAACTACATTTCTCAAATACAAGTTAGACGAAAACAGGGATGTCCCGCTTGAAGGAGAAGCTTTGAAAGAAGTGATGTTGAAAGGGTACGAGTTGCTGAACATTTCTGTTGATGAACAAAAAGTTGAAACTGAACTTCCCGTATTTCTGCTTCTGATGCAAACAACACGTTCGTTGTTTAAATTGAATGCTATCCCGAAAGAAACGGTGGTACTAAACTTTGAAAAGTGTAATACTTATTTGGATGAGATAATTAAAAAAGATACTGACAAAGAAAAAACAAAGAATGCAGTTGAGATTCAAACTTATATTGAAAGTTTGTTCAGCACTTCGGGTGCAGCCGATTGTGATGCATTGGTCAGCATTTTTACTCCGCAATTCGAGGCTAGAAACAGCGACATCGAATTCATTAAATCTATGTTACGTCGCCTCCGCCAAGCCAAATGCGATGAAAGTGAACTTACCGAAAAGGCAACAATTCGTTTACACGATTTGGAACCATCAGCCGAAGCAGCATTTAACATGGCCCGCAGATTCCTGAAAAAAGATAATATGGAGATGGCAAAAAAATATTATCAGCAAGCCATTGATCAGGAGAAAGATCCAAAATTGCTGGCAACCTAT
>CAMTWS010000051.1:0-52727 GCA_947085485.1 uncultured Prolixibacteraceae bacterium | reverse complement strand
GGGCTTCCTTGTTGGAAATTATAATATCAGTCATTCTGATTTTCAGCGGGTTGGGCTGGCATTCTGCGGTTAGCATCAGTCCGGTATTTGTTTACATATTTATTGTACCGGTTTTCGTTTTCCCAGAAAAAGTATTTACCGGCTTCCTGCTTTAATCACCCAACTCTTTCAGGTGAGTGCGGGCTTTGTCGCGGGTGGTTTTGTTTCGTTTTGGAGGGCTTTGTTGGCAGTAGCCAGCAGGTTGGCCATTTCACAGGGCAAATTGGCGCTACTGTATAAATAGTATTGGACAATCATTATTTGGGAATCAAAATATTTGATATGGCATACAGCGGATAAACATCAATATCATCATAACTACAGAAATTTTCCAGTGAAGTTCTAATTCATTTGGTTAATTTCTTTTCATTTATACAAACACGGAGACTTTGCATTGCTCCTTGTGAACCTGATTTGACTTCGATTGGGTAAATCTTTTCACCCAAGGGAAGAAGTTTTATTGCGTAATCTGAAATCGTTTTCACGGTTTTTGGAAATTGCGGCAATCAGCAATGGCGAGATGATTGTTTATAAAAACATTGCACAGGATTGCGGTATTGATTACAGAACGGTAAAAGACTATTTCGAAATCCTGAACGATACTTTAATTGGCTATCTTATTCCAGGGTTTACTTCCACAATGAAACGCCGTGCTATTCAGACGCCCAAATTTTATTTTTTCGATGTTGGTATAGCAAACTATTTGTTGAACCGCAGGAACTTGCAGTCAGGATCGAAAGCTTTTGGCCGTTCATTCGAGCATTTCATCATCCCGGAATTAATTGCTTATCTGGGCTATGCCCAATCGCTTGAAAAACTTACATATTGGCGTACAAGTTCGGGCTACGAGGTAGATGCGATCATTGGCGAGGGTAGAATTGCCATCGAATTAAAATCAACCGACGAAGTTAAATCCCGTCATCTGAAAGGTTTAAAGGCGTTTCTGGAAGATTTCCAACATGCAAAAGCCATTATAGTATCGTTTGACAAATACCCGAGAATTCTGAATGGCGTTGAAATATTTCCGGCAGAACAGTTTTTAAAAGCATTATGGAATTCGTAGATTATTTAATTGCAAACATCAATCCCAGATTTTTATAAAATAGATTATCGGATGAATAAGAAAGAACACCCAAAAGAAAAGTCGAAAATCCATCAGCGGAATAAGAACCGCGAACGCTACGATTTCAAACAGTTGGTTGGGAGTTCCCCTGAACTGTCGCCCTTTGTCAAGCCAAATATTTATGGGGATGAGTCTGTTGATTTTGCCAATCCAGAAGCTGTAAAAGCATTGAATAAATCGCTTTTGATACATCATTACGGCATCCACAACCGGGATATTCCGCCCGGTTATTTGTGCCCGCCTGTTCCGGGCCGGGCCGACTACATTCATCATATTGCCGATTTTTTGGGCAAAAACAATTTTGGAAAAATCCCGAAGGGACCGAAAATCAAATGTTTCGATATTGGCTTGGGAGCCAGTTGTATTTACCCGATTATCGGGAGCCAGGAATATGGTTAATCGTTTATTGGTTCTGATAGCGAACCGGTTGCGATTGAATCTTCCAACAAAATTATTGAATCCAATCCCGCTATGCAGGAGAAAGTAGAATGCAGGCTGCAAACCAACCCAAAAGATTTTTTCTTGGGAGTTATCCGAAAAAACGAATTGTTTGATCTTTCGATCTGCAATCCTCCGTTCCATGCATCTGCCAAAGAAGCACAGGATAGCGCATACCGGAAAATACACAATTTGAATCCGGGGAAAAAGGCTGAACCGATCCTAAATTTTGGGGGCCAAAACCATGAATTGTGGTGCGATGGCGGCGAAGAAGAATTTGTTCGGAACATGATTTTGCAGAGCAAAAAATTCGCTGCCAACTTTTTCTGCTTCTCAACTTTGATTTCGAAAGTATCGAACCTGAAAACTGTTTATAAAGCGCTAAAACAAGCCGAAGCATTTGCCGTGGAAACAATCCCGATGGGTCAGGGAAACAAATTCAGCCGGATTGTGGCCTGGACTTTCCTAAATACCAAAGAACAAAACAAATGGAAAAATATGAGGTGGAAGTAATTCTACTCCCAACGGTTTGCAACCCGTGGCAAGCTGTTTTGGAAATCGTGTAAAATTATCGTTAAAAAGAATTCGGGTTAAACAATTTTTTTTAGCTTTGATGCTATAAAACATACGAATTAGCTACATGTACAATAATACAGATTTTGGGATTAAGGACATTGTTGATAATCAGAAGTCGCTTTTTTACGTTTTAACACCGGAAGAAAAAGAGGAACTTCAACATCACATCTCTCTTTCGAATTACCGAAAGAACGAATTTATATTCAAGGAAGGTGATAAACCTACAGGTTTGATTATTTTGGTTGACGGGAAGGTTAAAATTTACAAAGAAGGTGTTGGTGGCCGCGAGCAAATTATCCGCATGGCTAAACCACATGGTGTAATTGGTTACAGGGCGCTGGTTAGCAGCGAAAATCACATTGCATCTGCCTTAACTTTGGAAGAATCGGTGATTTGTTCAATAAGCGCCGATTTTATAATGACCCGGGCCCTTAAAAACAGCGATTTTGCATTTAAAATTATTCAAAAACTGGCACGCGAACTTGCTTTTTCCAATGGAAGAATGGTTACTTTAACTCAAAAACATATCCGGGGCCGTCTTGCTGAATCCCTAATTTTATTAAAAGACAAGTATGGTGTTGAAAATGACGGGACCACTTTGCGTGTTTACCTTTCACGTGAAGATATCGCCAATTTATCGAACATGACAACTTCGAATGCAATCCGCACCCTTTCAACATTTGCAAACGAAAGAGTGATTTCTATCGACGGCAGAAAAATTAAAGTTTTAGATGCCAACCGGTTGGAACGGGTTAGTAAATTAGGATAATCAACTCCTCATTTCAGCAAAATACTTGTAAAACAGAGGAATAGTGCGGATTCCGTTATAGAATTGTTCGAGTGGAAAATTTTCGTTCGGCGAGTGAATAGCATCCGATTCCAGTCCAAAACCCATCAGCACCGATTTAATACCCAATACTTCCTCGAAAGTTGAAATAATAGGGATACTTCCTCCCGAACGCACCGGCACCGGGCGTTTACCGTAAACTTCGGTGTAAGCTTTTTCGGCTGCCTTGTATGCAGGAAAATCGATAGGGCAAACATAACCCTGACCACCATGCAGCGAAGTAACTTCAACCTTTACCGTTTTTGGGGCAATACTTTCGAAATGAGATTTAAATAAACCGGCAATTTTATGGTGATCCTGGTTGGGTACCAAACGGCACGAAATTTTTGCATAAGCTTTCGACGGCAAAACGGTTTTGGCGCCTTCGCCGGTGTAGCCGCCCCAGATTCCGCAAACATCGAAAGTCGGGCGGATCCCGGTGCGCTCGGATGTGGAATAACCCTCCTCCCCCGCCAGTTCTTCGAGGTTCAAAGCTTTTTTGTAGTTTTCAACACTAAAAGGGGCGCGTCCCAATAATTCACGTTCTTCAGGCGCAACATCCATCACATCATCATAAAAACCTGGAATTGTAATTTTCCCCTTTTCATCCACCATATTACCGATCATCGAGCAAAGCACATTGATAGGGTTGGCAACCGCACCGCCAAATAAACCCGAGTGCAAATCGCGGTTGGGGCCTGTAACTTCAACCTGCCAGTAGGCCAAACCCCGCAAACCGGTTGTTATCGAGGGTATTTCGGGGGCAATCATCCCAGTGTCGGAAACCAGGATTACATCGGCCTTCAGCATTTCCTTGTGGCTGGCACACCATTTCTTAAGGTTGGGCGACCCTATTTCCTCTTCGCCCTCGATCATAAATTTTACATTGCAGGGCAGGGTATTTGTTTTCACCATCAGTTCGAATGCTTTGGCGTGCATCATACTTTGTCCTTTATCATCGTCGGCGCCGCGTGCCCATATTTTTCCTTCGCGAATTTCAGGCTCAAACGGATGGGAAATCCATTTTTCAATTGGATCGACCGGCATTACATCCATGTGCGCGTATATTAGTACCGTTGGTAATTTCGGGTCGATAATTTTTTCACCGTAAGTAAGCGGGTTGCCTTCGGTTTCAAAAATTTCAGCTTTGCCGGCGCCGGCTTTCAATAAAATTTCTTTCCAGTATTCAGCCGCCTTGTACATTTCGGGTTTGTTTTCTTTTAACGAACTTATGGAGGGAATGCGTATCAATCCAAAAAGCTCTTCAAGAAATCGTTCTTTGTTTTGTTCGATGTAATTGTTAATGTGTTCCATAACTTTTATTTCTTATTTTATTGAACCGAAAAAATAGTGTTTTTAGTTGAAATAGGAAAGTGCAAATACCAATATCCCTAAAAAAATTAAAAAATGCCAAATTAAAATCTTCAAATTACAAAAAAGCCCCAATTTCTAAAATTTAAAAACCCAACTAATGCTGATTATGAAGTTTTGAATTTTGAGAATTGATCTTGCTCCGAAAAGTCTGAGTTCATTGAGTTTTATTGGATTTTTGAAATTTTTGCATTCGTAATAAATTAAAAAGGGCAATCCGAAAATTAACGGACTGCCCCTGAAATATAAATAATTGGTTTTTTTTATTTTACTATTTCCCTGAATTTCGGGTTTTCGAAATACCTTGCAAATTCCATGTCGTTACGGGCTTTGGCTTTCATTTCGGGATTGATGCCACAGGCTTTTTCCAAACTATCGAACAAAAGGTTTTCTTTTGCCGTGCGGGCTCCAATAACTGCTTTCAGGTATTCTTTCATAAAACAACCGGGATTATCAAAAGCCTCCAAATCCTGCAAAGCGGCGTTGTTGTTTCCAGCCATCATATTAGCCAAAGCTGAATTTATATCATCGTCTTTTACGAAATATTTAACTGCTTTATCGTACTCGCCATTTTTCATGCTAACAATTCCAAGGTTGTAATTAACTTCGTTTCCGGCGCCTGCGGCTGCTCCAAAAAGTGTTTCTGCCTTTTTTGTATCGCCCTCTTTCAACGCAACCGCACCAAGGTTATTTTTAATTACCGGTTCTTCATTTTTTAAAGTTTCGGCTTTTTCAAACAACGGTTTTGCTTCATTGTATTTTCCCTGTTTTGCTAAAATATAACCGGCATTATTTGTTCCTCTCCAGTCGTTTGGATAAATTTTTATGAATGAGCTATAGATTGCAAGCTGTTCGTTCAAATCTTCGAATAAAGTTGCTGCATAAAGCAATTCAGCCGGATTTAAAGATGCAGGATCCGATTTTGCCAGCGCTTTCAATTCCTCGTCGGTTTTACCAATTAAATCAACACTTGTAGTCATTCTTGCCCTGCGCAGTTGCGGAAGGATTTCATTGGCAACATCGATAAAAGTTTCGCTCAGGTTTTTAATTTCACGTTCGCGAACTTCAGGGTCGTTATACATTGAAAGTACCCGTAATATCAAATCTTTATCGCGAATGTTCGATTTCTCCATTAACTCCTTAAAACCATCCCAGTCTTCGGGAGTATATTTTGTTTTAAGCTCCACATTAACACCGGCTTCTTTCAGTTTTTTTGCCAGAAACTCAGACGAGGTTTCTTTGCGTTTTGCTGCCAGTTCGGTATTCAGGTCAATGGCGCCATCGGGCGATGCATAAGCAGAAACTTCTACTCTTTTCAAATCAATTTTTCCGTCGGCATTTGCCCTTTTTGTATAATCCTGAAGGCCAACAACATCTTTCTTTGCAGTTTCATTTTTCCTCACATCAGCTTTGTTGATTTCATAAAGGATGGCAGCGGTCATTTCGTCTGGCACAATTCTTTGAAACGGGTCGATATTCGGATCGTATTTCCCGGTTGTATTTGCTTCGCGCCGCACACCTAAAATAGGTTTTGGCATATTGGCAACCAATTCGCTTGTGGCAATTACACCACCAGCAATTTTAACCGGATTGAAGGTCAATGTTTTTTTACCTTGAGAAGCGGTAACATTCATGTACAACTCCGATTTACTCATCGCTTTATCGTATGAAGCAGCATCTTTGTACGATACATTTCCACCCGATTTGTAACCAATTACTTTGTTATTGGCTTTAACTCTTTCGCCCTGTACAGTGGCCGGAGCAAAACTTGTGCTGCCATCGGCATACTTTAAAACCGGAGTTGCAACAATTGTCGCCTTTTTATTAAAATATTTTACCGGATAGCGGGTATCGATACCAAAGTTGACTTTACCTGCATGGCTTTCGAGAACTTCGGGAGTTACTTTGTATTGGATTTGATTGGCATTCTTTTTCATTTTTTTCAGGCCAGAACAGCCCGATAAAATCACAATCATTAATACAAATAAAACTGATTTAATGCTTAAATTATTCATTACAATAACTATTAAAATTGATAAATATGATTATTAAAATTTCTGTCGCAAAAATAGAAACCTTTTTTTTAAAGTAATGAAGTAATTTGTTTTTTCACCCCAATATTAACCTGTTTATCCCTAATTTATAATCGCCCTGAAAAATTGCCTCTTTTAGTTGTCTGTAATTACCTGTATTTTCAACAAAATCGAAATTATTCACATCGATAACCAAAATCGGGAAAGTGGAAATTTGTTTAAAGAAACTGAAATACCCGTTTTTGATTTTTTCGAGATATTCGGCTGAAATGTTTTGTTCGTAATCGCGGCCGCGTGATTTAATATTTTTTAATAACTGATTTGTATTGGCATGTAAATAAACGTACAAACCGGGTTTTGGCATCGTCTCGAAAACAATATCGAAAATCTGACGAAACAACCTGTACTCGTCATCTTTTAATGTGTTTTGGGCAAATATTGACGACTTGGCAAAAAAGTAGTCGGCCACCAACAGCGACTGAAAAAGATCGGGGTCAAACACCTGTTTTTTTATCTGGTAATACCTGTCGGCCAAAAACGACAATTCAAGTGGAAAAGAGTACCGTTCCTGATCGTTGTAAAATTTGGGCAGAAACGGGTTGTCGGCAAATTGTTCAAGCACCAGTTTGGCGTCAAACTCTTTGGCAATCATTTTTGCCAGTGTAGTTTTACCTGCTCCAATATTTCCTTCAATTACCAGAAACCGCATACAATTACATTATTTTTTTAGCTGTTCTTATCTGTCTGTCTTTTCGGTTGCCGACAAAATACGCGGTTATTATCCCAATCATAATACACCCCAAAAACAAAGCTTCCCCGTACCCGGGAATTAGCATGTACAAAATAAAACCAATTAGAATACCTGACAAAATTCCGAGAAACGAATACAGGTATGAAAAATAGAAAGGCGCATAAAACCCATGCTCTTTTTGCATGTGCCTGGCCAACCGGCTGATTATGCTGTCGTATTCGCGGCGCGAACTACCGGGTACTTCAATGGCTTCGTAAATGGTTTCAACGGTTTCTGCTATATCTATTTTTATTTTTTGACAAATGGAACATGACCCTGAAAATTCGCCTACCCTAATAATATTCCGTTTAAACTCCTCAACCCGAAAAAACCGGATATCTTTTTCTCTTGATTTCTCAAGATCAAGATCGATTTTTGAATTGATTTCTTCTGCCCAGCTTCCCATTTTCTTTGTTTTTCAATTGACTCACATTTTTATCAAAAGTAAAAATAAAGATGGAATGACATAGGAAAAAAGGAAGCTATAACTGATATTTTGGCTTAGTTCATTTTTGTCAAAAAGAATAAGGTTTTAGTTGATTATGGTAATCTTGCTGCTAATCTTAAAGAGGTTAAATAAGGCTTATTATGGACACCTGAAATACAATTAAATTAAAAACATCGTTGAGTCGAAAAAAAGCCATAAAAAAACCGTTCAGCTTTTGAACGGTTTCTTATATTTTGATTAATATCAAGAGATTTCCTTCTCTCTGTACTCAATACTTTTTACTCAATACTAAAAGATTAATCGTTGTTGCGGCGAGGCCTGAAATTATTGTCGCGGCGATCGCCACCCCTATCGTCCCTGCGGGTATCGCGGCGATCATCGCGCCTGAAATTATCACGGCGGTCTCCTCCCCTGTCATCACGTCTGTCGCCACCCCTGTCGTCGCGGCGGGGTCCTCGGTCATCTCTTGGCGGGCGTTCAACATAACCCTCTGGTTTTGGCATCAATGCCCTGCGCGATAGTTTCAGCTTACCTGTTTTTTGGTCAACGCCAATCAGTTTAACTTCCATCATATCGCCTTCTTTGGTGAAATCTTCAGCATTTTCAACGCGCCCCCAGTCCATTTCCGAAATATGGAGCAATGCTTCTTTTCCGGGAAGAATTTCGATGAAAGCGCCAAAAGATACTACCGATTTTACCTTTCCGGTATATACTTCTCCAATTTCAGGAATGGCTACAATAGCCTTAATCCTTGCCTTTGCAGCTTCAATTGGTTCAAGCCCGGCGCCTGAAATTTCAACAATGCCAACATCATCTTTTTCTTCGATAACAATAACTGTTTTAGTTTCTTCCTGAATTGCCTGAATAACTTTTCCACCCGGTCCAATAACAGCGCCAATCATGTCTTTTGGTATAATTATGATTTCGATGCGAGGCACATTTGGTTTGAAATCGGGACGTGGCTCCGGGATAATTTCAAGAATTTTCCCGAGAATATGCAAACGTCCTTCTTTTGCCTGCTGAAGCGCCTGTGCCAATACTTCGTACGATAGTCCGTCAACTTTAATGTCCATTTGGGTAGCTGTAATCCCGTTGGCTGTTCCGGTAACTTTAAAGTCCATATCGCCAAGGTGGTCTTCGTCGCCCAGAATGTCGGAAAGCACCGCGAATTTATTCGATCCCTTATCTGTAATCAAGCCCATTGCGATACCCGAAACCGGTTTTTTCATTTTTACACCGGCATCCATCAGTCCCATAGTTCCTGCACAAACCGTTGCCATAGAAGATGAACCGTTTGATTCAAGAATATCGGAAACAATGCGCAGTACATAAGGGAACCCTTCTGGAATCATTTTTTTAAGTGCCCTGAGCGCCAGGTTACCATGCCCGATTTCGCGACGGCCTGTTCCTCTTGGAACTGATGCCTCGCCTACCGAAAACGGAGGAAAGTTGTAATGCAACAGGAATTTTTCGGTGCCCTGAAAAGTTACACCGTCAATTTTTTTAATGTCCATTTTGGTACCCAGCGTAACCGATGTTAACGACTGGGTTTCGCCGCGGGTAAAAATAGCCGATCCGTGAGATCCAGGCAAATAATCAACTTCTCCCCAAATTGCGCGGATTTGTGTGGTATTTCTGCCATCGAGCCTGATGCCTTTGTCGAGAATCATGCGGCGCATGGCTTCCTTTTCGACATCGTGATAGTATTTTTTGATAAGCGAAATATTCAAATTCATGTCAATTCCCTCGTTGGCTGCATTGGCTTCTTTATAATCTTCAATGTAATCGGCAACCACTTTTTGGAAAGCTTCAAGGCGCTCTGTTTTATTGGTAATTTGCTGCACGCAAATAGCAAAACATTTCCCGTACAAATCGGCCTTTACTTTTTCGCGCAACGCTTCATCATTTGTTTCGTGACAGTAGCTACGTTTTACAACGCCCAACTCTGCTGCCAGTTCTTCCTGTGCTTTGCAATGCTTCTTTATCTCCTCGTGTGCAAATTTAATTGCCGCGAGCATCACATCTTCAGAAACTTCGTCCATTTCGCCTTCAACCATCATAATGTTGTCGAACGAAGCGCCAACCATTATTTCCATATCGGCAACTGCCAACTGTTCGCGGCTGGGATTAATAACAAATTCGCCATTTACCCGCGATACTCTTACTTCTGAAATAGGAGTAACAAAAGGTACATCTGAGACCGCAATAGCTGCCGAAGCGGCCAGTCCGGCCAAAGCATCGGGCATTTCGCTCTGATTTGCAGAAATCAGTGAAATCATCATTGCTGTTTCAGCATGATAATCTTCGGGGAATAGCGGGCGCAAAGCACGGTCAACGAGCCTTGCCACCAAAATTTCGTCGTCCGACGGACGAGCTTCTCTTTTCAAAAATCCGCCCGGGAACCGGCCAGAGGCAGAAAATTTTTCGCGGTAATCAACCGCCAGTGGCATAAAATCCACATTCTCTTTTGCTTCTTTAGCTGAAACGACTGTTGCCAGCAACATGGTATCACCCATTCGTACTACTACGGCGCCATCTGCCTGTTTAGCCAATTTGCCGGTTTCAATGGTAATGGTTCTGCCATCGGCAAGTTCAATCGTCTTAATTGTTGCTTTTACCATAATGTTTAATAAATCAAATAATTGTTAAAAAAATTACAATGGGTGGTGAGGCTTTGCAATTTACAAAAAAGAAAGGCAATACTTAGCATTGCCTTTCAGTTATTTTACTTACGTAAGTTCAATTCTTTAATAATCGTTCGATAACGTTCGATATCTTTTTTAATCAGATAGTCAAGCAAACTTCTGCGTTTACCTACTAATTTAATTAACGAACGGCGTGTGCTGTGGTCTTTTTTGTTTTGTTTCAAATGTTCTGTCAGGTGGTTAATCCTGAACGTGAAAAGTGCAATCTGACCTTCGGCACTTCCTGTGTCGGTGGCGCTTTTGCCATGCTGGGCAAAAAGCTCTTGTTTTTTTTCTGTTGATAAATACATTTTAAAGAACTATTTATTTGTTATACAATGTTTAAGCCGCAGCATTGCGTTAAATAACAACAGCTTAAAATTAACTGGCCGCAAAAATAGATAAAAGATTTTGAATTACAATGGAGTAAGAAAGTTTTTAAATTAAATCCCGCTAAAATCAACGCCCTCAAAAACAATTGAAGGGGTTAACCATGATGAACTTTGATTGATATCATTTCCGATTTCAGCAATATTCGACCAAAGTTCCTTCATATTTCCGGTGATGTTCATTTCGGAAACCGGCTGGGTTATTTCGCCGTTTTCAATCAGAAATCCTTCAATACCGAAAGAAAAATCCCCTGTTGAACCATTTGTGTTTCCACCGTTAAACCCGGTAACCAGTATTCCTCTCTTTACCAAACTGACCAAGCCTTGCAAATCCTTATTCCCGGTTTCGAAAACCAGGTTTGTGGTTCCGCCGCTTGTTGGGTCCATTTGCAGTTTTTTACCGTAATAGGTGTCGATGTAATAGGTTTTTAAAATTCCCTTTTCGAATACGGGCCGTTTTTTTGTTGCCAGGCCTTCGCTGTCGAACAACCGCGAACCCCGACCTGATAGAATAAACGGATCGTCGGTGATGGTGAGTTTTTCGGATGCCACTTTTTCGTTCAGTTTATCGATTAAAAACGAATTTTTCTGTTGAATTGCCGAACCATTCAGCGCCGAAACCAGCGGGCCAAAAATACGTCCGACCTGTTTATTTTCAACAATCATGGTCATCTTTTCCGATCCGATTTTTTGCTGGCCAATTTTATTGATTGCCCTTTTTAATGCAGTAGTTCCAATGCTCTCTTTTTTTAGTTTATCAAAAAATATGGCGCTTTCGTTCCACGATGATTCCGGACGGGCTTCGTTACTTTTTACCGATACAGAGGCCTGCAAACCAAACTGCGAATTGGCGCTGTCGCCTTCGAAACCGTTGCTGGTAATCAGAACCCTTTCGTTGATACCATCATAATAACTGGTCGAAACAGAAATAATCCGTTCGTCTTTCCCTAAAACTTCCTTTTCAACTGCAAAAGCGAGTTCTATTTTTTTCTGGGGATCAACTTTGCTGAAATCATTATCCAGCGTCAGAAGATTTTCTTTACCGCCCTTATAATATAATCCGGGATCAGGAAGCGTGCGGAATTCATCTTCCGATAAAAACCTGGTTCCTTCGATTGCCTGTTCAATAAACCTTGCCAGTTCTTCCTTTTTAAGCCAGTTGGTAGAATGTGCCGAGTATTTTTTATCGACATACAACCGTATTGTCAGGCTGCTTTGAATGGCCTGTTCCAATTTGTCGATTTTTTCTTCGCGAACTTCAACACTGCTGCTCCGGTTGTTCGAAATACTTACACTTGACTGCTGTGCTCCGTTTTCGAGGGCATGGTTCATCGCCCATTTTGCCAATTTATATTTTTCTTCTTTTGTCATTTCTTTCAACTTTAAACTCTGAACTCTGAACTGATTATGCATTTGTCCCTCCAACAGTAAGTTTTTTAACCAAAACCGTAGGTAACCCGCAGGTTACCGGAACCGATTGCCCGTCCTTTCCGCAAGTCCAGGTTCCGTTGTCAATCAGGTAGTCGTTGGCAGCCATCGAAATATCGGCCAAAGCCTGCGGGCCGTTTCCAATAATATTGATGTCTTTTATCGGTTGTGTAAGTTTTCCTTTTTCAATCAGGTAGCCCGATTTTACAAAGAAAGTAAAGTCGCCGGCGCCAATTTGCACCTGTCCGTTAGTGAAATTATCGACATAAACACCGTAATCAACATTCGAAATAATATCGTCTTTTGTATGTGGCCCGGGATCCATGTAAGTAGCGCGCATTCGGGGCAATGGGATATTACGGAACGATTCGCGCCTCCCGTTTCCTGTTGGATTCACTTTATAAAAATTAGCGCTAATCCTGTCGTGAATATAACTATTGAGAACTCCATCTTTTACGAGGTATGTTTTTTCAACATCGTTTCCCTCGTCGTCAATATTTATCGAGCCGCGATTGTTTTCAAGGGTTCCGTCGTCGATAATGTTGATAAAACTTTCGGCTACTTTTTTGCCCATTTTATCGCTGAAAATCGACGTTCCTTTCCGGTTAAAATCGGCTTCAAAAGTATGGCCGATGGCTTCGTGGAGTAAAATCCCCGAACCGCCGGCACCCATTACCACCGGCATTTCGCCGGCCCTTGGTTTTACCGCTTCAAATAAAATATTGGTTTTATCAACAGCCTCTTTTGCCAGTTCGGCAACCAGGTTGTCATCCATCCATTCGAAACCTTTTCTGAATGACCGGGCTGCATAGGCATTTTCAATTTTATCTCCTTTTTGCATAATGCAAACCGCACCAAAGCTAATCATCGGGCGATAATCGTAGGTTAACCGGCCTTCAGAATTATAAAAAAGCACATAGCTGGTTTCGTCGTTTAAAAAAGCATTCACCTTAATTACTTTTTCATCCAGCTCAAAAACTTTATCGTTAATTTTCTGAACAAAAGGCACCTTATCTTTAACAGATACATCTTCCCATTGCCGCAAAATTTTGTAGTACCCCGAAGGAACTTTTTCGGCAATTGGCCCGGCTTTAAACGTAGCCTTATCACTGGCAATGCTGGCAGCCATCTTTGCCGCGTTAAGCATATCTTCCATACTGATGTTTTCGGAATATGCAAAACCGGTTTGGTCGCCTTTCAGCGCCCTAATCCCCACTCCATAATCGATGTTTGAAAATGCACGGTTAACCTTTCTGTCTTCAAGACTGATGTTGTTCGAAATTTTGTGTTCGAAAAACAAATCGGCATAATCGCCACCTTTGCTCATAGCAGTTGCAATTACTTTTTGCAACATTTCGGCCGAAACCTCAAAATGATCTAAATAATTTTTCACGTTTTCTGAAATTTGCAAGTTATGGCATGACTGCATAAATGGAGGTAAAATCATACTTCCGGCCACTGCAGCGCTGCCTGCTTTAATAAATTTACGCCTGTTTAAATTCATGTTTTAAAGTTTTCTTTTTAATTTTTACAAAACTAAAACATTAGAACGAAAACCTTCTTAAAACAGGAACTAAGTTTTTATTCATTTCAATTTAGTGCAAAATGGTAATTATTTTCGTATGTTTTTTATTGTCCATTTCATTAAGCCATGAAACACATAAAACACATAAAACATACTAATCATTAAATCGACCCCTAAAATAGAATGTATTGTTAAAATAATATGAACTTTTTTACACACATACCCCATTTTTTGCATGTGTATTTAAATTATATTATTTTTGAATCATAAAAATCATAAAAAGTAAAACAGACATGGCACATTTCAGATTTAAAGCAATGGAAGAGGTCCTGAACCGGAAACCCGTCGATATCGTCAGGGAAGAGAACCTTATTTCAGATTATTATGGTATGTTGGTATTCGACAATGCCAAAATGAAAAAATACCTTTCGAAGGAAGCTTTCAAAGCAGTAACCGATGCAGTTGAGAAAGGCACAACCATCGATCGGAAAATGGCCGATCAGGTAGCTCAGGGAATGAAAGCCTGGGCTATTGAAAAAGGGGCTACGCATATTACGCACTGGTTTCATCCATTAACCGATGGTACTGCCGAAAAACACGATGCATTTATAGTACATACTGCTGACGGAGGAGTAATTGAATCATTTTCAGGAAGTATGCTTGCACAGCAAGAGCCGGATGCTTCTTCATTTCCCAGTGGAGGAATCCGCCAGACATTTGAAGCACGTGGATATACAGCATGGGATCCCTCTTCACCGGCTTTTATCAGCGAAACTACATTAACAATTCCAACGGTTTTTATTTCTTATACCGGTGAAGCGCTGGACTATAAAACCCCACTTTTACGGTCGATACATGCAATTGATAAAGCGGCTACAGAGGTGTGCCAGTATTTCGATAAAAATGTTACTTCAGTGCGCACAAATTTAGGTTGGGAGCAGGAATATTTTCTGATTGATGAAGCCTTGTACATGGCACGTCCTGATCTGATTTTAACAGGCCGTACTTTGATGGGCCACCCTTCTTCAAAAGATCAACAATTAGACGACCACTACTTTTCATCCATCCCAACACGGGCAAACCGCTTTATGCAGGATGTTGAAAACGAAGCTCATAAATTGGGTATCCCCATCAAAACGCGACACAATGAGGTTGCCCCAAACCAGTTTGAATTTGCCCCCATTTTTGAAGAAGCAAACCTTGCAAACGATCATAACCAGCTTATGATGGATATAATGCAAAAAATTGCACGCAGACATAAATTCCGCATTTTGTTTCACGAAAAGCCCTTTGCAGGAATCAATGGTTCGGGAAAACACAACAACTGGTCGTTAAGTACAGATACTGGAGTAAATCTATATTCACCGGGTAAAAATCCGAAATCGAATTTGCAGTTCCTTGCTTTTGTAATTAATACTTTAAAGGCAGTGTATGATGGGCAGGATCTGCTACTTGCAAGTATTTCATCAGCTTCAAACCAACATCGTCTTGGTGCAAATGAAGCTCCTCCATCAATAATTTCAGTATTTCTGGGAACAGAAGTTACTAAAATGCTCGATTTAATGGAAGAAGCCGTAGTTGACCGCAAAATGACCCCTGATGAAAAAACAGCGCTGAAATTAAATATTGGCCGCATCCCCGAGATTATTCTCGACAGTACCGACCGTAACCGTACTTCACCGTTTGCATTTACCGGAAACCGTTTTGAGTTCCGTGCTATTGGTTCTTCGGCAAACAATGCTTCTGCACTAATTGTATTAAATACGTTGGTGGCAAATCAACTGAAAGAATTTAAAAATTCTGTTGATACCCTGATTGAAAAGGATCTAAAAAAAGACGAAGCAATTTTTCAGGTATTAAAAGAGCTGATTATTGAATCGAAACCTATCCGTTTTAATGGCGATGGCTACAGCAAAGAATGGGTGGAAGAAGCTGCGAAACGTGGACTAACAAATGCAAATAATGTACCTGATACAATCGCGGCATACATGCGCCCCAAAAGCAAAGATTTATTCAAAAAGATGGGGATTTTTAGCGACTCTGAACTGAATGGCCGCGTTGAAGTTGAGTATGAGAAATTTATCATGAAAATACAGATCGAAGCGCGCGTACTTGGAGATATGGCTATTAACCACATTGTACCAACTGCAATTGAATACCAAACGATGCTCCTCGAAAATGTAAAAAACCTGAAAGAAGTTTTTTCTGCTGAAGAGTTCGAACAATTGGCCGGTGCACGGAAAGAACTGATAAAAGAAATTAACGGACATATTTCGGCCATAAAAGCGAAAGTTAAAGAGATGATTGAAGCCCGGAAAAAAGCCAATGTCATTGAACATGCCATTGATAAAGCAAAAGCCTATGACATTAAAGTTCGTCCATACCTTTCTGGTATCAGGGAACATATCGATAAACTGGAATTGATTGTTGATAACGAAAAATGGCCTTTGCCAAAATATCGCGAGTTGTTGTTTGTGAGGTAATTGTATCGAATCTAAAAAAAACGATAATAAATAAAAGGCTCTGCAACCGCAGGGTCTTTTTTTTTGTTATAAATATTGAAAAGAAAAAAGGATTAACAAGTCTTAAAATACAAAAGCCATTAATGAAAAAAATTACCCTACTCATATTCTCTGTATTTATATCCCTTTCGGGATGGGCCCAAGTCCCTGATATTGAAGCAAAAGACATTGACCAGAATTGGGTTTCATTAAAAGATTTCAAAGGCGAAAAACTTACCGTTATTGATTTTTGGGCAACCTGGTGCAAGCCTTGTGTTGCCGCAATACCCAAATTAAATTCGATTTATGGGGATTTTTCAGAAAAAGGTGTCGGATTTATTGGCGTAAACGTTGATGGCCCCCGCAACCTTTCGAAGGTTAAGCCGTTTGCAACATCTATGAATATTAAATATCCGATGGTTTTAGATCCCGATCAGGATTTGGTGAACAGGTTCAATGTAACCGTTTTTCCAACGTTGATTGTATTAAACGAAAAAGGAAAAGAGGTTTTTGTGCATGAGGGGTTTAATCAGGGCGATGAAAAACTGATTAGGGAAAAACTGCAGAAACTTCTTAATTAATGAAAATAAATAATATTTTTATCATGTTTTTAACAGGAATTGTTTTTACGGGTAATGCACAGTTTTCGGGGTACAATCTGGCTGAATATCAGTTGGGAAATATTCCGGGTGTAAAACCTGCAAATACAAATTCAATTTACGATCAGTTTAACCTCGAATACCGGTTAAAAAATTTCACTGCTTCTGCCCGGCTGGAAAATTTCTATTCCACCGATTCGTCGCGTGTACATTATACAAAATTGTCGCAATATACTTTTTCCTATCAAAAAAAGGGATTGGATTTAAAAGCCGGCCATTTTTATGAAACCCTGGGCAAAGGCCTTCTTTTCAGAAGTTACGAAATAAAAAATTCGATATACGAAGACCTGATTTACAGGGTAAAACAGGGATTTTACCGCGATACGAGGGGCGTTTCGGGAAGTTATTCAAACAACTATTTTCAGGTGAAAGCTTTGCGGGGCAAATCGCTTATCAATCAACTCCCAATTACCGATCCGAACAACCGGTTGGATTTGGTTACCGCTGCCGAAACAAATGTCAGGTTACTGAATCAGACAGCAGGTTTTATATGGATGCAAAATGACAATGATACGGAACGTTCAAAATACATTTCGACCTATTTGGGCGGAAATCTTTTTAATGGTTTTGATTATTATGGAGAATTCGCCCACCGGGTCAATGCTGGCGATAATTTTTTCGGATTTGAAACCGGCGATTCTTATGGCGCCTATTTTAATATGAGCTACTCAAAACCGGGTTTTGGCCTGTCGTTCGAGTTGAAAGATTACCAGAACTTATTTATCGGTTCGGGCATTTCCGATCCGCCTACGCTGGTTAAAGAGCACATTTACAAATTGTTGAACCGCAGCACCCATGTCCCGAATTATTTCGACGAAAGCGGTATGCAACTGGAATTGTTTTTAGTGCCCGCAGAAAATCATTTGGTCACCCTCAACCATTCGCGTTCGAAAAATGAATTGGGGGAAACGGCTTTTCATTCTCTTGAATATTTTGCAGACTGGCAGTTTTCATTCAAAAGCATAAATCAGTTTAAGATTTTTGCTGATTATTCTTCAGAAGAACTGCTGTTTGAAAATGCGAGATACGCTACTGGGCTCTATTACACAAGGGTTTTACCGCGAAACTGGTCTTTTTCGGTTGAAACCGAATTTCAGCAAATTGAGCGCACTTTTTCTGAAACAGATGTATTTCAGAACATTTACACGGGATTGATTTTAAATCGTTCGCCAAAATATTCGGCAGCGCTGGTTTGGGAATTCACGAACGACCCGAATGTGGCCGACAATGGCGGTACTGAAGCAATTGAAAAAATGCAGCACTATCCGGGAGTTAACTTATCGGTAAAACCCAACCGGAAAAACACAATACAACTTTTTGCCGGAAAACGACGGGGCGGCCCGGCATGTACTTCAGGAATATGTTATGAAGTGCTCGATTTTAAAGGATTTGAGTTACGATGGTTATATAGATTTTAATTAAAAAAAACAGAAAAAAATGAAAAAATTATTTACATTATTAATAGCAGCAGTGTTGTTGCTAAGTGTGGCAACAGCGCAAAATGTGGGGACTTTGGCGCCCGATTTTACATTGAAAGATTTGAACAACGTGGATTACAAACTTTCGGCAAACCAGGGAAAAGTAATACTTGTTTTTTTGGTTGGTTACAGTTGTCCGCTTTGCATTGCATCTTCGCCAAGTGTAAAATCCGATTTACTCAATGTTTTTAACAGCAACGGTAAATTTCAGGCCCTTGTTATCGACACCTGGGATGGAAGCACATCGGCTGTGAACGGTTTTAAGAACTCCACCGGCCTTAATGCCATTTATCTTCAGAAAGGGGGAAGCGTAGCAACAAGCTGGACAACCACTTACGATCGTTTGGTAGTTATCGGCTCCGATGGGAAAATGGTATTTAAAGGAACACGGGCGGCCAAATCCGATGTCGATTTGGCAAAATCTGCCGTTCAGCAAGCCTTAAATAACCTTACCACTTCGGCTTTCGATTTACAATTGAACGAACCTGTTTCTTTGGGACAAAACTATCCCAATCCCGTTACCGGGAAAACAATCATTGAGTTTTCGATTGATGAAGCCTGTGAAATTTCATTAACTATTTTTGATATCACAGGGAAAACAGTTGCCACACCTATCCAGCGTTTTGTAGAATCGGGCAGACATTCAGTTGAACTTCAGGCTGCTCAATTTCAAAATGGAATTTATTTTTACCGTTTAGATGCCGGCAACTTTAATTCAATTAAAAAAATGATTGTAAATAAGTGATTATTCCTGTTGCCCGTTTTATACTTAACGCTCCAAACCGACGTTAATAGTAATAGTCATTAAAAAAAAAAATTACTTTTACTTCCCGAAATTTAAAATTGGTATGAACGTCAGGTTTGCTGTATTTTTCTTATTTGTAATAATTTTAAGTGGTTGCGGTTCGGCAAAATATGGCCGCGACGCCATGTTGTCGAAGGATATCGGCGAATATTACAAAGCCATTGAAACATTCAGAAAAGCTACGCGCAAAGAAAAAGACAGGGATAAACGTGTAATTTATGCTTTTCAAACCGCCGAATGTTACCGTGCTATAGGCGATTACGAGAGAGCTGAATTGTATTATAAAAACGCCATTCGGCGGGGCTATGCCGATAATATTGCGCTTTTGTACCATGCCGATATGCTCCGCGTAACCCAACAGTATGAATCTTCCATTGAAACTTACCGCACCTATCTCGACTCGGTACCGGGCAGCGAACGGGCGCTGGCAGGATTGGAATCTATCCGTAAAACACAGGAGTGGGTTGCAAATCCAACACGTCATATTATTAATCCAATTAAAGAAATTAACTCCCGCGAAAGCGATTACTCCCCTGTTTTTGTTGCCGGCCGCGATAACGAAATCATTTTCACCTCATCGCGAAAAGGGGTCACCGGTAAAAGAGCAAGTATGATTACCGGACAAGGTTACACCGACTTGTTCAGGAGCACTTTCGGGGTTCAAAAGCAAAAGTGGGAAGCGCCAAAATTACTCGACGAAAATTTAATTGTAAACACCGAAGCAGAAGAAGGGGCGGTTACAATTTCATCGACCGGCGAGCAAATAATTTTTACCCGTTGCCGCTACGACAAAAACCAGCCGCTGGGAGCCGAACTCTATGCAACTTCACAGTCGAGAGGGTCGTTTGCCGAGCCGGTGCGTGTAAATGTGGTTGGCGACAGTATTATTGCCGCCCATCCGGCTTATAACGAAACCGAAACCATACTCTATTTTGTTTCTGATATGGAAGGCGGATTTGGTGGAAAAGATATCTGGAGGGCAGAGAAAAAAGGTGGCAGTTTCTCGAAACCTGAAAATCTGGGCGACACGATAAATACCCCCGGCGACGAGACGTTCCCGTATGTTCGCGATAACGGAGAACTCTATTTTGCTTCCAATTATCATCTGGGAATGGGTGGTTTCGATATTTTTGTCGCCTCCAAAGACGAAGATGGAAGGTGGAAAGTGGAAAATATGGGATCGCCGGTCAACTCGCCTGCCGACGATTTTGGGATTGCATTTGTTAAGGGGGAGAATAAGGGAATGTTTACAAGTAACCGCAAAGGTTCGAGGGGCGACGATATTTACTCATTTGTTGTTCCGCCCAAAATATACCAGGTTGAAGGCGAAGTGTTCGACAAGGAAAATAAAAACCGGATTGACGGGGCAACTGTAAGAATTATTGGCACCGATGGGACCAATCTGAAAATGCGGACACAAAACGGCAAATTCAAAATGAAACTGAAACCCGAAACCGAATATGTTTTTGCAGCATTTAAAGATGGTTATTTGCGCGACAAAGCCACTGCAAGCACAATTGGATTGGCCGACAGCAAGGATTTCGCATTCGAACTGTTTTTAACGCCAACCGGTTCACCAATTAAAGTCGATAATATAAATTATGAGTTTGCCAGTTTCGAATTGCTGCCCGCATCGAAAATTGCCCTCGATACAGTTTACCAGGTTTTGATTTTCAACCCGACAATTACCATCGAGTTAATGGCACACACCGACTACGTGGGCAGCGACAGGGCTAACTTCGAACTGTCGCAGAAAAGGGCGCAAAGTGTGGTCGATTATTTAATCGAAAAAGGGATCAGTCCGCAACGGTTGGTAGCCAAAGGATATGGCGAAACATGGCCGAAAGAAGTTACCCGTGATTTAGCCAGGCAAAATGAATTTCTGAAAAGAAACGATGTGTTGACCGAAGCATTTATACTGAAATTGCCAAAAGAGCAACAGGACATTTGCAACGCCATTAACCGCCGCACCGAGTTCAGGGTGCTTTCAACAGATTTTATCGAACGGTTCGATGCCGAGCCGGAGAAATAATGTACATAACTTATTAATAGTCATTTCAATAACTCCTTTAGTTTTTCTTTTTCTTTTCCTTGCTCAACCAGGTAACATTCTACTTTGTCATTAATTACATATTTCTCAAATGGTATCTGTGTCTGATATGCTTTAATATTCTTGAGTTGTTTTTGCTCTGTCATTACATCCAATACTTTTTTCTTGTAGGTTGTATCATTATTGCCGAGCAAATGCTCTCCCTTGCTTTCTATAATGTAAACCAATTCCAAATGATTGTCTTCAGTCTTTTTGGCAGCGACAAAGTCTGGTCGTATTTTATGTTGTTGCCAGCCTTGAATTGAATACCATTTTCTGTTCACTTTATTTCTGAACCACCAAAGTATCTTTTCCTGTTTATCAAGAATGTCGCCAACTTTACGTTCAAGCGTATTCATAGCAGTTACTTCAACATCATCAAATAGATAATACTTGTATGTACTCGGAATAGGACTAAGGGTAATAATATCTTCTTTGGGCACTTTAAAACCGATACTCTCTTCCTCGGAAACAGCAAGTACAAGGTTTTTGGCTTTGAGTTCCTGTAAAAAGATTTCTTCTTCCTGTTTTGTTTTTTCCTCCTGAAACTTTTTGCAAAGCTGTGAAACAATGAAGCTATAATGTTCTTTTAGTTTTTCTTTTCCAATTCTGGTTTCAACTTGTTGTAAATACCTGGTTCCAATAATTCTTGCCAAAAATGGATTTTCTATTAATTCATTCAACCTGCGTGTTAAGTAATCAATATTAATCTCAGCTTTCCCGTTGCTTTGTGTTTGCTCTTCGATAAATGATGCTTTACTTGAATCATCCAAAGTTATTGCAAACGCTTTTCTTTCTTTTGTTTCAGTGCTTAATGAACTTTCAAGTTTTGTAATATACTCTTCTGATAACACAAGTTTCGAAAAATCCACTTTTGGTTTTATATCGCTTTCATAATTAAACCTGCGCTTTGAGCCACTTATGTCAGTCATTACCCAAACAGGCAAGTAAAATGAATTTTGGAATTTCTCTCCAAATTCTTTTTTAATCTTTACTGTTTTAGTTGCATTTATGGCTTCGTTATCTCTGAATTTCAGTTTTGTAACCAAATCTTCAAGTCCTTCGTTTTTAAAGCCAGTTGAAACCCTGTCTAATATTTCTCTTGTGTCTCCTTTTGTATAATATACATAACTCTCGTCTAATTCTTTCACCCCTGATTTCCTTGCAAAGGGTTGTCTTAAAATTCTACCTACTAATTGTGTTACACCGGTATTGGAATTTACATTAGGGATAATTCCCAAAATGTAAGCAAATGAAAAATCCCAACCTTCACGCAATGCTTCTTTGGTAATAATAAATCTTACAGGGCAATCCTGCGAGAATAAATTTACATCTTCAATATCATTCTGTGAGCTTGTTTTTATTGCAATTTCATCTGGATTTACTTCAAGGCTTACCAAATATTCTTTAACATCAAGACTGTGTACCCTGCCTTTCCCTCTCTGGTCTTTACCGGTTGCTTCCACTTGCAGCAAAGCTGCCGGACGAATATAAACCCCATTGTCTTTTTGATACTGTTTTGCGGTTTCTTCAAGTTTTTCCCGATGCTCCATAATTTCCTTAACCATTGCTTTCCAGTCATTTTCCTGTTTGCTGATGGGTGGAAGTATGTGCATATCGAGTTTTACCATTTCTTCATCTTTCAGTTCAAGCCCTGTGATTGTTACCAAAACATTCATTTCTGCTTTTGGCGTTGCTGTTAAACCAAGAACAAATTCAGGGTTTAGGCTGTCAATCGTTTTCCGGGCATTTTCCGAAAACACTTTGTGGATTTCGTCAATAATTATGAAAGGTTTTGCAACTCGTATTGCATTGCCAAGGCTTGTCATAATAAGGGGTTGATCTGTACTAAGCGGAGAAATAAAATCAAGGTTTGGAACTTGTTCTAAAAGTTGTTTATGCAAATCGTAACGGTTGTCGGCAGGGAAAAAGCTGTCATAACCGCCACTGTCCTGAAATACTTTTAAAGCTTCTTTCCCATTTGTACGGCTTATTGACTGAATCATCACAAATAAAACAACTAAATTTTCTTCAATATCATTGGTTGTTAAACGCTGACCCTTTTCTAAAATAATGGTTCGGTTTCCACTGCATTGGTCTAATAACTGGCGCAACGCATTTCCTTTGTCACGTATTTTTTGAACAGTTTGACTGTATATTGTTTCGCTCGGAACAATCCACACTACAAGCCCTGTGCGTTTTTGGGCAAAAAGGTTTTTATATTCCCGAATGGCTTCAACTGCAAGCAATGTTTTACCTCCACCTGTTGGAACTTTTATAATCATTCTGGGGTAGCTATTTCCCAACCCGTTTGTACAGCGGTCTTTGTAATTCAACCCATTTGTTTGAAAAGTTGCTTGCACCCAATTGAGCGTATGACGTATATTTTCAGGCAATGCTTGTTTCGCAATGTCGAACGATGTTTTTGTATCACGGGCAGTTTGCAAAAATTGTTTGAGTGCACTAATAACCTTTATTTGATATTTCTTTAAGTACATGCTATTTCTTTTTGCCCAATTTTTTTAATTCGCCCTCAAGATTTTTCAAGGCTTCTTTGTCGGATAATTCAATTTGTTTTTTATTGAATTTTTCAAATTCCTTCTCAGCCAATTCCACCGGCAATTGATGAGATATCCTCCCTGCATCCAATAAGATTTGCTTTTCATTTAAAGTAAGAAAGTCGTACAACTTCTTTTCCCAATCTGCCATGTACATTGGTTTCCGGTTTCGTGCCTGTAATTCGGCGAAGCTAAGGTACTGGTCAACTATCAGGTTTAATTCGGTTAGTTCATCCTGCGATAAATAATTTTTAGCAACTGTTACATCAGTTTTCCTGATTTTCCCTTTCGGGCTGTTTTTCCATGAGGTCAATCCCATATTTGGGTTATCAGCATTTGCCCGGTTGTAAACTACTTCGGCTGCAGTTTGTCCATGTATTGCCCAGTGCATTTTGTTTTGAACCGAAGCAAAAAACAGTTGTGCCTGTTCGCTGTTAGGCGAATAATCAACGCTAGTTGCATAAATATCTTTGATTTTGGCATAAAATATTTTCTCCGAACTGCGGATGTCCCTTATCCTTTCGAACAGTTCTTCAAAATATTGGTTGGTATGCCCGGATTCTTTCAGACGTTCATCGTTCAGGACAAAACCTTTGATTAAGAACTCTTTTAGTTGCTGTGTTGCCCAAATCCGGAACTGGGTACCCCGATGAGATTTTACACGGTAACCAACCGAAATAATTACATCAAGGTTGTAAAAACTTATATTTCTTTCTACTTGTCTTTTTCCTTCAGTTTGAACTGTCAAGTAATCCTTGACAGTTGAAACTTCCTGTAATTCACCTTCTTCGTAAACATTTTTGATATGCAGGCTTATGTTTTGTTTTGTTGTCTGAAAAAGTTCAGCCATTTGTGCCTGGGTAAGCCAAACGGTTTCGTTTTCAAGTCGCACTTCAACTTTGGTTTGACCGTCTTCGGTTTGATAAAGCAATATTTCAGTATTTTCTTTCATATTCTTAGCATTTTGTTGAGTTCAACAAAATGGTGGTTTTACCTCCTCTGAAATAAATTATACGGGATACCCACGTATTCAAACTGGTTGTCGGTTAAATATTCCTCGTCCAAGAAGCACGATGGTGCGTAAACAATCCGTTTTTTGCCCGGTTGCTGTCCTTTTATTTTCTCGGCAAGAGTGAGGTTAAGTGCAAGGCGGGTGAGTGTTTCGTAATCCTGTTTGTAAACAAGGTAAATGGCTTGTTTTCCATATTCACCAACATAAAAATCCGCTTCATTTATTTTGTCTTCAGCTTCTAAATTTTCTCCGGTGCATAAGTAATAAACATATTTTGCAAACTGCGTATAGGTTGGCAATTGCCCTTCCAACATAGTTTCTGCATCGAGCGGAATGCCGAGGCGGTAATACTTAAACCCCGCATCGTAACCGTATTTGTCAATGGCGCGTTTTACTCTTTCCCGTGTAATGTCTTTGCAAATGTTTTTATCGGGTTCGCCTTCGTTGGTTTCAGGCATTTGAACCATAATACATTGACGGTTGCCGCCATCTTCTTTGTTTAAGTCCAAAATAGCATGGGCGGTTGTGCCTGAACCTGCAAAAGAGTCAAGAACAATAATATCTTTTTCATCTCCTTCTGTAAATTTTATAATTCTTTTAATTAAATCTGTTGACTTAGGGTTTTCAAAAACCTTTTTTTTGAACAATGCTTTTAATTGACTACTACCGTTAGGCTTTAGATCACTCCAATGATTACTTGCTAATCTACTATCAGAAGGTGCTACGTAATGTTCAGGTTTGCCATTCTTTGATAATCGTAAAAAATCTAATTCTTCACCTGTTTCTTCAATTTGTTTTTTATAATAATTGTCAATTTCTTCTTGAGTAAAATCTTCTTTCCCAATTTCCTTAATAAACTCATTGTAATTTTCTACAGCAATTAAACTTCTTTCTTCACCCCATCTCCATTGTCCAGTTTCATGTTTGATGCCAAATAATTCATATCTCATAGTTTTTCTGTCTGTACCTCTCCAATGATTATTCCAGCCACCATCTTTCCCGTTTTCTAATTCAATTTCAAACTTCTTAAATTTATATGAACTGTTACGTGTATAAATTAAAACATATTCAAATCCATAATTCAAACGGCCAACGGTTTCGAATTGTGCTTGAACACTTTTAATACCTCTTCTTGTTACAACGATATTTCTAAAATTATCAGCACCAAAAATTTCATCCATAATATTTCTTGCATGATGTAATTCATTATCATCGAGACTCACGAATATTGCTCCGTTATCTGAGAGTAATTCTCTGAGTAGTTTTAATCTTGGTGCCATCATACATGCCCATTTGTCGTGCCTTGTCAAATCATCTTTGGCAATTATTTTTCCTAACCATTCACTTATCAAAGGGCTATTTACCTTATCATTGTATGCCCAACCTTCGTTGCCAGTATTATAAGGTGGGTCAATATAAATACACTTGATTTTTCCAGCAAACTGTGGCAAAAGAGCTTTAAGGGCAATAAGGTTGTCGCCTTCAATAATCATATTGCCACCAGAATTCTCTGGTTTGTAATGCAGTTCGGGCACTTCGTCCAATGTATGAAACGGAACAGATAGGTGGTGGTTCCAGATAATATTTTTCCCTTTGAATTGGAGTGTTGGCATAGCTCTAATTATTTTCGGTTTGTTTTAAATCCAATCGGTTTTCTTGGTTCATTTGCTTTTTGGTGTAAGGCGTCGAGTCTGTCTAATAAAAACCTGAATGCCTGGTTGAGTTTGGCATCGAGTTTCAGGATTTCTTTTTTCAAATCTTCATTTTCCCTCAATAACGACCTGTAACGGGCAAAAGCGCGCATAATTTCGATATTGATTTTGATGGCTTTCTCTGACCGTAACACCGATGAAAGCATAGAAACACCTTGTTCAGTGAATGCCAGGGGGTTTATTGAAGAATGTTTCAAGGTTGCCAACCGGTCGCAATTTGCGACCAGTTCATCTTTCTCATTCTTAGTGAGTTCAAACATAAAATCATCCGGAAACCGTCCAATATTACGTTTAACCTGCTCTTTCAGTCTTTTTGTTGGAACATCGTATAGTACTGCCAAATCAGCATCAATCATTACTTTGAAACCTCTGAACTGAAAAATCAGTGTTTCGTATTCAGGTTTGATTAAGCTATTCATCGTTCTTCTTTTTCTTATATTTTAATTGTTTCTCAGCCACCTTCAACGCTTCCAGCCCATATTCCTCATCTTTCAGCTCGCAAAGTACTTTTTCACTTAAAAAACCAATTACCAGTTTGTCTGAATCTGCATTATAAAGTTCGGCTAATTTTAACACCAACTCCTTTGAGAATTTCCGCTCGCCACGCTCCATCTTGCTAAATATAGCCACATCAATATCTATGGCCACTGCGGCTTTCCGTAACGAAAAACCTGCCTTTTCCCTCAATTCCCGTAATTTCAGCCCTACTGTTGACATTTTTCGTGTTGACTTATTTTGTCAAAAATAAAAAATACTAACTTAATAATTCTTCGTTCTTTAATTACTTTTCAACATTTTCTTCACAGAATGATAAAAGAATTTCTTTTTGCACTTAAACATTGTTTTACAACATCCCTTCTTTACATTTTAATAACATTCTGCCTGAAATATTCTTGTAAAATGTTTATTATTTTTGCCAACTTTAAAAATGCCACAACTTAAATCTATTTTAAACAAATAACCATATATACAATGGAAAACAAGCTTCAAGAACTTACCCAAAAGCTTTATACGATAGGTGTTGAAAAAGCAAAAAACGAGGCTGATACAATTATTGCTGATGCCCAAAAAAAAGCAGAACAAATTATTAAAAAAGCCTATGCCGATGCTGAATTGATAATGAGCAATGCAAAACAGGAAAGCGCTGAGTTAAAAAAGAAAACTGAGTCGGAGCTGATGCTTTCTTCAAAACAGGTTATTGCCACCGTAAAAAACCAAATTACCAACCTGGTTGTGCAGGACATGCTTGCAAAGGATCTCGAAAAAAGTCTTTCCGACAACGATTTTATAAAATCGATTATTGAACTAATGGTAAAAAAATGGCAGCCCGATGATGCCCAAAGCATCAATTTGCAAATTATCCTGCCAAATGAGACAAAGGAAAATTTCAACAAATACATCAAAGAAAAAATTTCGCATCTTTTAGCAAAGGGGCTAACGGTAAACTTTGAAGACAATTTCATGTCGGGGTTTAAAATTGCCCCAAAAGACAACAGTTACATTATTAATTTCGCACAGGAGGATTTCGACAATTTTTTTAAATCCTTTTTAAAGTCAAAAACTGCGAACCTACTTTACGGAGAAGAATAATGTTAAAAAGAAATTATTATTATTTAGTTGCAGGATTTCCGGATATTGTTCTTGACCAGAAAAAAATTCCATTCACCATTGCCGAATTAAAACAAGAACTTAAATACCACCTTCATCCTGATGATAACCAACTGGTTGAATATCTGTTTTTGCAATATGACAACATCAATTTTTTAAACCTGTTGCAAAAAAAAGAAGCCGGGTTTATTCCTCTTGGAAATTACGACCAAAACTTTTGGGACGATGAAATAAAAGAACCTGAAAGTTTGCCCGGTTACTTTAAAACATTCCTCACCGCTTATCGCGAAGAAACACCACTGCAACCTAATTTAAGCGACGAAAACCAACTCGCCTGGTTGTATTATGATTTTATGCTGGAGCAAAAAAACCCATTCCTGGTAGAGTGGTTCACTTTTTTGCGCGATGTAAACAATATTTTTGCCATATACAATTCCCGAAAATTTGAATTGAATATTGAAAATCAGATTATTGGCGACTATGAATTGACACAATCGGCAAAAAGGACCGCTTCCAAGGATTTTGGGTTGGCCAATGATTTAACTTATATCGATCAACTAATCGGCATTTACGATAATTCAGATATCGTAGAACAGGAAATGGCCATCGATATGTTAAAATGGAAATATATCGACGATTTAAATACTTTCAATTATTTCTCTATTGAACAAATATTAGCTTTTGTCATCAAATTTATAATGATCGAACGATGGTCGAAACTTGAGTCAGGGCAAAGCAATGAAATCTTCAAAAAAATGCTTAACGATTTAGAAAATAGTTTCCAATTTTCCAAAGACTTTAATATCAATGAAAAAAGAAGGTAAACAAACAAAAGGAAAAATAGCCGGAATTATTGCCAACCTTGTTACAGTTGAGGTTGACGGTCCGGTATCGCAAAACGAAATATGCTATATCAAACATGCGGATATTGACTTAATGGCCGAGGTTATTAAAGTTTTTGAAACAAAAGTGTATGTGCAGGTTTTCGAAAGCACCCGCGGATTAAAAGTGGGGCAAGACGTTGAATTTACGGACGCCATGCTCGAAGTAACTCTTGGGCCAGGCATCCTGTCGAGAAACTACGATGGGTTGCAACACGATTTGGATCGTATGGAAGGCGTATTTTTAAAACGCGGCGACTACACCAAAGCCATTGACGATGAAAAACTTTGGGAATACACACCACTTGCAAAAGAAGGAGATACAGTTACGGCCGGCGGTTGGCTGGGTGAGGTTATCGAAAATGTGATGCCCCATAAAATTATGGTTCCTTTTAAATTCGAAGGTAAATTTACAGTTAAAAAAATCACCTCCCCCGGAGAATACAATGTAAATCAGGTTATTGCCGTTTTAACAGACAGCAAAAACAACGATGTAAATGTGACCATGACCCAAACATGGCCGGTAAAAATTCCGATAAAAACATATAACCATAAACCACGTCCGTTTAAGCTGCTCGAAACCGGGGTAAGGACCATCGACACACTGAACCCGATTGTTGAAGGCGGGACCGGATTTATTCCCGGACCCTTTGGCAGTGGGAAAACGGTACTTCAGCACGCGTTATCAAAACAGGCGGAAGCCGATATCGTAATCGTGGCTGCCTGCGGTGAACGCGCTAATGAGGTTGTTGAAATTTTCACCGAATTTCCCGAAATCGACGATCCGCGCACCGGACGAAAGTTGATGGAACGTACAACCATTATAGCAAATACATCGAATATGCCTGTTGCAGCCCGCGAAGCATCGGTTTACACCGCAATGACCATCGCCGAGTATTACCGCTCGATGGGTTTGAAAGTATTACTTCTGGCCGACTCAACCTCGCGTTGGGCACAGGCACTTCGCGAAATGTCGAACCGCATGGAAGAACTTCCCGGGCAAGACGCATTCCCGATGGACTTGCCTGCTATTATTTCCAACTTTTATTCGCGTGCAGGTTATGTATATTTAAACAACGGGCAAACCGGCTCCATTACATTTATCGGCACCGTTTCTCCGGCAGGTGGTAACCTGAAAGAACCCGTTACCGAATCGACAAAAAAAGCTGCCCGCTGCTTTTATGCACTTTCGCAACAACGCGCCGACAGTAAAAGATATCCGGCAGTCGATCCAATCGACAGCTATTCAAAATATCTTGAATATCCCGAATTACAGGAATACCTCCGGAAAAATATCAGCGAAACCTGGATAGACAAAGTACTTAGCGCCAAAAATTTCCTTTTGAGAAGCAAAGAAGCATCGGAACAAATCAACATATTAGGCGACGACGGCGTACCTATAACCTACCATCTCAGTTTTTGGAGAGGCGAGGTCATCGACTTTGTGGTGCTTCAGCAGGATGCTTTCGACGACGTTGACAAAAGAACTTCGCTGGAACGACAAAAATTTCTTTTGGAAAAAGTACTCGATATATGTGGAATTGATTTCCGGTTCGAGTCTTTTGATGAAGTAAATCCTTATTTCAAACGAATTATTAACGTTTTGAAACAAATGAATTATTCGGAATACAAATCGGAAAAATTCGACAAATATTTCAACGAGTTACATACCATTATCGACGAAAGGAAATAGAAGCATGGAAACAAAAGCATTTCAAAAAATATACACAAAACTTATTCAGATTACCAAAGCTACATGTTCGCTTAGGGCCAGCGGAATTGGTTACGAAGAACTTGCAATGATTAACGGGCGTTTGGCGCAGGTTGTAAAAATCATTGGCAATGTAGTTACTTTGCAGGTATTTGGCGGCACCGAGGGAATTCCTACCAACGCCGAAGTTGTATTTATGGGCAAACCTCCCGTGCTTAAAGTAAGCGATGATTTGGCCGGCCGCTTTTTTAATGCATTTGGAAATCCAATTGATGGCGGCCCTGAAGTGGAAGGCGAAGAACGCGAAATCGGGGGGCCATCAGTAAATCCCGTACGCAGAAAACAACCTTCGGAATTGATTGCAACCGGAATTGCCGGAATCGACCTGAACAATACAATAGTTACCGGGCAGAAAATTCCATTTTTTGCCGACCCCGATCAACCATTCAACCAGGTAATGGCCATGGTTGCCATGCGTGCCAAAGCCGATAAAATTATCCTGGGTGGCATGGGCCTTACCAACGACGATTACCTGTTTTACAAAAGTGTATTTGAAAATGCAGGGGCGCTCGACCGCATTATCTGCTTTGTCAATACCACAGAGAACCCGCCAGTTGAGCGCCTTTTGGTACCCGATATGGCTTTGACCGCCGCCGAGTACTTTGCAGTCGACAAAAAACAAAGTGTGCTTGTTCTGCTAACCGACATGACCCTTTATGCCGATGCGCTGAGTATTGTTTCGAACCGTATGGACCAAATTCCATCGAAAGACAGTATGCCCGGCTCACTTTATTCCGACCTTGCCAAGATTTACGAAAAAGCAGTTCAGTTCCCCGATGGCGGGTCAATTACTATTATCGCTGTAACTACGCTTTCGAGCGGTGATATTACACATGCAATTCCCGACAATACCGGATATATCACTGAAGGCCAGTTATTCCTCAGAAAAGACTCCGACATTGGTAAAGTAATTGTCGATCCGTTCCGCAGCCTTTCGAGGTTAAAACAATTGGTTATTGGCGATAAAACACGTAAAGACCATCCACAGGTGATGAACACGGCCATCCGTTTGTTTGCCGATGCTGCGCTGGCCAAAACAAAACTTGAGAATGGGTTCGACCTTACCGATTATGACGAAAGGACACTGAAATTTGGCAAAGAATATTCTGAGAAATTATTGGCCATTGATGTTAATATCGATATTGATATGATGTTGGATACCGCATGGAGCCTGTTTGCCCAATACTTTAGCAAAGCCGAGGTTGCCATTAGGAGCGAATTTATGGACAAATACTGGAAAGGCGAGTAACAACAAACCGGCGGTTAAGATAGAAAAGGTAAACAATGAAATTTCAATATAACAAAACGGCGCTTCAGGAGTTGGACAAGCAATTGAAAACCCGTGTCAGAGCATTGCCCACTATCAAAAACAAGGAAGCAGCTTTGCGCGTGGAAGTGAAGCGCGCCAAAGATGAAACGGTTAGTTATGAGAAAAAACTCGCCCGGAAAATTGCTGAATACGAAAAATTTATCCGTATATGGGGCGAGTTCGACACTAAGCTGCTTGCTGTAAAAGACCTTGAATTATCGGCTAAAAAAGTTGCAGGGGTAAAAATACCCCAATTAGAGAACATCGTTTTTGAAACAAAAGAATTCAGCCTTTTCAACAACCCCCAGTGGTATTTAACAGGGGTTGCAATACTTAAAGAACTTACCACCAAAGCAATTGAACGCGAAGTAATGCATAGAAAAAGCGAACTGCTTTATATAGCGCGGAAAAAAACAACCCAAAAAGTAAATTTGTACGAGAAAGTTCAAATCCCGGGTTATCAGGATGCAATTCGTAAAATAAAACGTTTTTTGGAGGATGAGGAAAACCTTTCAAAATCATCGCAAAAAATCGTTAAAAACCGTCAACAAGAGCAGGAGGAAAACGCATGATAGTACCAATGTTAAAATATACGTTTATTGCCTATCATCTTGATTATAATCAATTCCTGGATGATATCAGGGATATTGGCGTATTGGATATTGTTGAAAAAATAAGGGGCGCCGGCATTGAAACAAAAGAAAAACTCGATCAGTTAAAAACGGTAAATCAGATTTACCATTCGCTGGAAAAACAAAAACTAAACGAAATAAAAACGCGCTTTTATAACGATAAATTCTCGAATAAAGATTTTCAAAAACTACCGCTTTCAGGAAGTGAAATTGTTTCAAAAGTATTGGGATACAGAGATCAAAAAGATGCTGCAATCCATCACGTCAATCTTTTAAACAAAGCAATAAAAAATTTAAGCCCCTGGGGCGAATTTTCTATTGAAACCATTAAAAAACTGGCTGAAAACAACGTTTTCATCAAGCTTTTTATTTCTTCCGAAAAAAAGTTCGATGAACAATGGCATGAAAAATACGATATTACGGTTATCAATACAGTTAGTCCGTTCGTTTACTTCGCAGTTGTAAACACAACCCGGGAGAAAATTGAACTGGACGCGGAAGAGATTAAAATCCCGGAAGAATCAATAAGCGAACTTGAGGATAAAAAATTAAAATACTTTGAGCAAATAACCGAAATTGAACAGGAAATTAATTTCATCGCCCTCAATTACCTTGAAGAAGTGCATAATTATTCGCTACAGCTCGAAGAGTCGATTGATTATCAGAATGTATTGAAAAACACTGAAAAGGCGGTTGAAGACAATGTCAGGGTTATTGAAGCTTATGTGCCAAAAAACGAAACCGGGCCGCTGAATGATTATCTTAAAGAACAATGCATTGTATTTTTTACAGAGCAACCAAAACAGGAAGACAAAATTCCCATAAAACAAAAAAACAACCGGTTTGCCAGACTGTATGAACCAATTGGGAAACTGTTTTCGTTACCGGCTTATTCCGAACTCGACCTGACGCCATTTTTTGCCCCCTTCTTTATGATGTTTTTTGGCTTTTGCCTTGGCGACGTGGGTTATGGCCTTGTAATTTTATTAGGTACAACAATTTACAAACTAAAAGCAGCCCCCGAAATAAAACCGGTCTTATCGCTTGCCCAACTTCTTGGAATCGGCACCATAATTTTTGGGACTTTAACAGGCACATTCTTTGGAATAAGCCTTTTACAGGTTGAAAGCCTTGGGAATATCAGAAACATAATGCTTGACAGTCAGAAAACATTCTATCTGGCGTTGGCCATTGGGTTATTTCAGATCCTTTTTGGGCTAATTATTAAAACTGTAAACAGTTTCAGAATGTTTGGATGGCAGTATGCTTTGCCGTCGATTGGCTGGTTTATACTGATTCTTTGTATTTTAGATATTGCTTTGTTAAAGTTGGCAACAGTAGTAACCGGATATCTGGTTTACGCGGCGCTTGCCCTGATTGTATTTTGGAGCGATCCGAAAGCAGGTATCTTAGGCCGGATTGGCAAGGGAATTTGGGATTTATATGGCATAACCGGAATTTTTGGCGATGTGCTTTCCTATATCCGTTTATTTGCCTTAGGAATTTCGAGCGCTATTCTTGGGTTTGTTATCAACACTATTGCAATGCAAATTTATGGCTCGGCGCCAATTATTGGCCCTGTATTTTTCGTAATATTTTTACTAATCGGGCACACCGCCAACCTTCTGATTTCATCGTTGGGCTCGTTTGTGCACCCTATGCGTTTAACCTTTGTTGAATTTTACAAAAATGCCGGTTTTATAGGCGGAGGAAAAGAATATAAACCATTTAAGAATAAACTATTAATTAAAAAGGAGAATAATTTATGACAACAGCAGTAATTTTAGCGTACATTGGTATTGCGTTAATGATTTCTTTGGCGGGTATCGGAAGTGCAATTGGCGTTTCGATAGGTGGGAGCGCAACCATTGGCGCCTTAAAGAAAAACGAATCGGAATTCGGGAAGTATATGTTACTTAGCGCTTTGCCCGGTACACAGGGACTATACGGCTTTGCCGGTTTCTTTATTGTAAACACATCGGGGGTAGTTTCCATGGAAATGACCATTTTACAAGGTGTCGCCATTTTTGCGGCGGGGTTATCACTTGGATTGGTAGGCCTGTTTTCAGCGATAAAACAAGGACAGATTTGTGCAAACGGAATAGCCGGAATTGGTGCAGGATACGATGTTTTTGGAAAATCAATGGTACTGGCCGTATTTCCCGAGCTTTATGCAATTGTTGCATTTGCTGCAACATTCCTTATTGCAACCGGATTATAATAATTTTCTGAAAGTATTTTGCACGAAAGTTTCGTGCATTAGCACAATGCCATGTCCTGAAAATTTTCAGGACATGGCATTGCTTTTTGGAATTGCTGAACAAGGGAAAAATTTATTCATTTTTTACAAGCTTAACACCGATTTGGCAATTTAAACATTTTTTCAGTTCGCAATGCTTATTTTTAAGTTGAAGTAAGGCCTGGCTTTCGAATGCCGACCGCGATTCAACACCTAATTTTTGCCATTTTTGAATAATTGAATTTTCTTCTGAGGGCAATTGTTCCAAAAATTCGAGCGAACGGTTTTTTAATACCTCTTTGTTTTGCTTTTCGCCATAAACAAAAAGAAACGGAACTACAACATTGATTATCAATGTGTTAATGGAACTGTCGCCAAGTTCCTTCACCCAATTCCGGGAAGTTGTTTTATTGAAACTGTAATGTAAATTCCAGTATTCCGAAGCTTCAACTTTAAAAAGCTGCTTCAAATTATCCAATTTTTCAATCTCAATAATTCTTGAAAACAAACCATGCGACCGGTGAATTAATGCGGCTAATTGCGAAATACGGATGGTGGGGAAATTTCCGGGCCGCAAGCGCATAAATTTCCACAAATGGCTTTCGATTCCTTTGAGCTGATACTTTTTGTATAAAAACGAATACTCTTTTCTGAGGTTGAGGTAATAATCGTCGCCTAAAAGTTGTTCGTTTAACAACCCCGAATTTCCAAAAAGCAGCGCCTCCAACTGAAAAAGATTGCTTTTGTGTTTGGCCAGAATTTCAACCGGGAGCGATTTTGCCAGTAATTCGAAAGGAACTGCATTTACTTTAAAACCAAACATCCGCGCCAACATCTGGTAAAAAGTGGCGTTCCAGTCGTTGTTGTTGGCCTGCAGCCGGATTAATATTTCTGCGGTTTTTTCTTCGAGGCGTTCAATCATTAACCGGTTAAATCCCAACTGTAATAGTATTGGATCAATTTTATGAAACTGATCCTGACAGGCAATCCAGGTTTTGGCTTCCAACAGATTCTGATAATTGATTTTTAAATACTCAGGATATTTTAAAAGCAGCGTTGGTATTTCTTCCAAAATGTTTCGCATGATTGGCTGGTCGCCGATTTCAACCACATGCAAAATTACATTGTTGTATGCCTTGTCGTTTTGGTGGTTGTGTTTTGTCCAGTCGCTGGCGTTCTTATGGATTTCGATATTTCCAACCCAAATCGTATCGTCGACTTTTATTCTGGCATTAAAAAAATCGGGGCCCGAATCGGTATTTCGCTTGCCAACACTGATAATCTCAAGCTTTTCACCATTTGTTGTTTTTAGGTTTTCAGCAACAAAAAGCCTGTTCTCCCAAATATACTGAAGAAATTCTTCCGGAATAATTTTCGGGGTGATCATGGTTTATTTTTTTTTATTCTTATTTTCTGGAAAATATCGTACAAAACAATTCCGGCGCTAACCGAAACATTAAACGAGTGTTTTGTACCAAACTGAGGAATTTCAATGCTTCCATCGCACATATTCACTACTTTTTGCTGAACTCCTTTTACCTCGTTTCCAAAAACAACAGCAACTTTTTCGCCCTTAACCGGATAAAAATCAGGCAGAGAAATACTGTTTTCCACCTGCTCGATGGCGTAAACTTTAAATCCCTTGCTTTGTAGTTTAACAACAGTATCTTCGGTTTTTTCGAGGTACTCCCACTCCACCGATTTCTCGGCATCGAGTGCTGTTTTATGAATTTCTGCGTTGGGTGGCGTTGCTGTAATTCCGCACAAATAAACCTTTTCAATCAATAAGGCATCGGATGTGCGAAAAACCGAACCAATATTATTGCAACTGCGAATATTGTCGAGCACCACCACCAGCGGGGTTTTTGAAACCGTTTTATATTCAGTCACCGTTAAACGGTTTAACTCGGTATTTCTTAGTTTTCGCATCTTTTTAAAATATGAGATTGGTTCTGTAGTAGCTGATTTGATTATTCATTATTTCATTATTTCATTATTTTAATCGAGCTCATACTTTTTGCGTTTACCAATGAAGTCATTTGTGCAATTGCAATTTTATTTAACTGGAACAAACGTTCTGATTGTGTTAATCCTGCCTGATAAGTACCGCGTTGATACTTTCGAGATTTGAAAGGACAACAAGTTGTTCGAGGGTTGCATCATCACGGATATTTCCATCTGCATCAGGTTTTTCGCTTCGCCATTGCAAGGCAGTTTTTCCAAATAACGCCACATTCAGTAAATCGGCTTCGTTGGCATAAACAAAAGAAATTTGAGTTTTCGTTAATTCCGCAGGAATAAGTTTTTCTTTATTGGCATCAGTGTGAATGTGGTAATTTACTTTTGCGAGGGTGCGCTGCAGGTTCCAATCCAGTTTGAGCCGCTCGTTTTCGTCAGCTTTTAACCTTTGGTATTCTTTTACCAAAAGCAACTGAAATTTAGGGCTAATCCACATTCCGAAATGAAAAGCAATGTCTTTATGAGCATAGGTGCCACCATATCTACCCGCCTTAGCCGTTATCCCGATTGCTCCGGTATGCTCAATCCACTGTTTTGCAGACAGAACAAAATTATTTGAACCAGCGGCATTTTTAATTGTACCGAATTCGGTATAATTAAAAACAGGATTATATAAAGCTTCCCATTCGCCAAGGTATTCAATTGTGCTTTTTAAACTGAGCCATTTTATGATTATAACTTCCTGCATTTGGCTTTTTGCCATATCAGTAAGAGAAATATAATCTTCCTGCTTTTGAGAGATTATCGAAATCTCTGTTCCCTGAATAGTTATTTTTTTATTTTGTGCCATTGCTTAACACTAATCACAATCTATTTTTCAGTTATATATTTCTACCAACTCACCTCTCCCCTTCTAACCGGCATCGTCATGCACCTTGCGCCTCCGCCGCCGCGTGCAAGCTCCGAACCGGCAATCAGCACAACACATTTGTTATAATCGTCAATCGAAATTTTTCCTTCAATAACATCGGCGGCCTTTAAAACTTCAAAACCATTGTTGCTCAATTCGTCGATGGTGTGGCTGTTGCGCTCATAACCAATTACCTTGCCGGGGGCAAATGCAAGAAAGTTGGCTCCGCTGTGCCACTGCTCCCGTTCCTGAATCCACGAATCGGTTTTACTGCCGCAAAAAACCGGTTTTAAATCGATGCCTGTTTTTTGTAAAGCCGCCAAAATATTTGGGTCCTCTTCAATTTTAGTCACTTTTTGGTTTTCAATTTGTATATGAATTGTTCTCAACCGGTTCATTTTTGTAATTACAGGCTCGTAAAGCATGCACGAATCGGTATTTAAAAAAGTAAAAACCATGTCGAGATGAATAAAAGATTCGGGTGTTGACGGTAATTCCTGTACAATAATATGCTGTGTTTCGGTTTTTAGCTGTTTAATATTTTCGATTATAAAATCGATACCCTGGGTACTGGTCCTGACGCCGGTACCAATAACAAAAACATTTTCGCGCGCTACCTGAAAATCGCCCCCTTCCAATGTCGATTTTTGATTTATTGCAATTCCCTGTTTTGGTTTTGCCGGATTCAAAATTTTGGTTTCGAAAGTGGGATGGTTATTAAAAATGGCTTCCATAATCAAGGTTTCCCTTTCGCGAACGGGGTTGGCCATTTTCCCGATTAACATCTGGTCGTTCATTCCCATTGCCGAATCGCGTGTAAAAAAAAGGTTGTGCAACGGGCGCAGCAAAAAACGCTCGTTACTCAAATAATTGGTGAGGTTGTTTTTTTCGAGCACCACTCCTTCGATTAACAAATTGGCCAGATTTTCTGCCTTATTTTCGGCCAGTTTAAAAGGATTGCATACATTTCCTTCATTGTTGCAGATTTCTTTTACAAGTTTCATTTTAACATTTTCATCATGTAGAATATCGGTTAACAGATTTTTTACATAAAACACCGAAGTAACCGATTTTAAAACTCCTTCAAGTTGTGCAAATTCCTTCGATGCAATCGAAAGATTTAAAATATCGCTGTACAACGCCCGTTCAGCGTTTTCGGGAGTCATGTTTTCCACTTCAGAACCGGGTTGATGGATAATTACCCCTTCCAATTTCCCAAACTCAGAATTGATGCAGGTTTTCATTTGTTTTATATTTTGATGTTATTTTTAACTACCATCAAAGATATAAACTTTGTAAAACTGATAATTGAGAAACGAATTAAACGTTCTACTTTTATACAGTTAAATATTGAGAATTGAAAAAGGAATTATTCGTACTGGTTTTGTTTTTTTTGTCGCCGGGGCTGAATGCCCAGGAAAATGATTCGTCGCACCTTGTGATGGGAATAATTCAGGGGAATGATACAATAATCCGCGTAATGATCAGGGATGTCTGGGTTTTCCCCGATAGAAAATTTGCAAGTAAAAGACAGCAGGAAAGGTATTCGCGTTATGTTGAAAAAGTTAAAAAGGTTTATCCGCTGGCAGTTGAAGCACGAATTCTATTAGATAAATACGAACCTCAGTATTACGCGCTCGACAGCCAGCGCGCACGGAGAAAACTGATGAAAAACCTTGAAAAAGAGTTGCTCGACAAACACAAGGAAGAGTTAAAAAAATGGTCGATTTCTGACGGGAAAATCCTTTTAAAACTGATTGACCGCGAAACAAACCGAACGGCCTACACTTTAATAAAAGATTTCAGGGGCGAATTCAGCGCCGTGTTTTGGCAGGGAATTGCCCGGATTTTCAAGAATAATCTGAAAGATGGTTATAGTCCGGAAGACGAGGATAAATTGCTCGAAGAGATTGTAAGAAAAATTGAATCGGGGTATTATTAAAAATTATGATAACAGGTGAAATTAACCTGACTTAAATTACTGATTTTCAAGCTACCAAGCCAGCATCAATCTTTAAAACATAGCCGAGTTTTTTCATAATCTCATTACAATCTTCCCAAAAAAGTCCAAAAGCTTTTACATCAGCTAATCCAAGTTTTGCCAGAATGTCGCGTACAACTTCCGGTTCTTCATCCTGAATATCTCCTTCTAAAAGAGCATCTTCCGCCCAGACTACCAAATCATTAAGACTTGTTTTATGCTGCAAATAGTTTAACAGGTTAACCGCAAGTTGTTGTTTTGTAATTATCATTGCTTTTCTATTTTTTTATGTCCCTTATCAATAGGATATTTCTCATGAACTTCAACAAGAATTCCTGCTTTATCATATATTTCCTGCCAGAAAGTTAAAGTTGATTCTTTGCTGTCAACTTTTTTTAAGTATTTGGCTTTCCAACCCATTCGTCCCTCAATTACAAACCAATACAACCTTGAACCATCCGGCAGTTCTTCCCAGTTGGGAAATTTCTTTTCGTTTTCTTGTCTTTTATTTAAATCCAATGAAGTAGTTTTAAATCAATTACACCATAAATACAACAAATATAGTTCAAATTTAGGTAGCTATCTCTCCATAAAATTAAATAATTACCTCACGCCAAATTCTTCTTCATATTGATTAAAAAATGGCAACACTTTGTTATTTGAAATTTTGTTCAGCAAAAAAGTAAACGAAACTTCGCTGGTACCGCCTGAATCTGCGTGCAACCCTGAAACTGTCCAGTCGTAACTGTAATTAAATTGCCAGCTTTTTTTCATAAAACCAATCATAAAAATAACTGCATCATAACGGAACCCAAAATTTTGCCGGAACCAGGTACCCGCCGTTAATCCGCGTTTTGTTGCAAAAATGCCATAGTTAAATTGCTGATAGTTGCCTTGCAATTGAACTATAAACTGTGGCGATATATCGAATTTTTTGCGGTTATGGCCGTACAAATAAACCGGCAACCGCGCACCAAAATGGGCTGTGTATTTTCTGTCGAGTTTGGCAACATCTTCATTTCCTTCATAAAACGACTGATTTGGCTCTGTAAGGTGATGCACTGCAACTCCATAAAAGAGGCGTTTACTGTACATTAAAATTCCACCCGAGAAATCGACAAAACTGTAATTGGGGTCGGTAAGTGTTGCCAGTTCGGCTGAAGTAACGTGGTTTCCGTAATTCGGATCGAGATTATCGGCAAAAACCAGCTTGTTGGTGTTTAGCGAATTTTGGTTATAACCGGCCTGTAACGCCCCATGCAACCGGTGGTTTGCGGTTAACTGAATAAAAACTGAGTAAGATAAATTTACCTGCAAGGCATTTAAAATGCCGTCGGCCTGTGCATCGTTTAATACATATCCACCTATTCCGCCCTGCAATTTTTTAACCGGCATATCGAATGCAGCGCTGTAGGTAGTAAAAGCATTATCGAACCCCGACCACTGATTCCTGTACTGTAAAGTAACTCGCGGAACTCCCACCGAACCTGAAAAAGCTGGATTGAGATACAATGGGTTTGCATAGAACTGGGAGAAAGAAACATCCTGAGAAAAGGCAGCGCCGGAGCCCATTACAAAAAAAAATAAAATTGTATTTCGAATTTTTTTCAGCACGATCTTTCCCCCGAATGTTAAAAACCAAATATAAATTTTTAATATCAAGTAAACGAGAACAATTTGTTAAAAAAAAAGAGGCTGCAATTTCTTACAGCCCCCAAAAATCTAACTAAACTAATCGCGTATTTCTGTTTTCTGAACTATTTCCAAACTTTATTTCCTGTCATCCAATTTTCAACTGTTAATTCTGTGTCATTTTCTGTATAGTGCACATGCCATGTAGCTTCATTAGTCATCCAGCTTTCAAGGTACATGCCTGCTTCAGTTTCTTCAACAAAACCGGCGCTTAAGTTCCATGTTTCTGTATTGATCATCCAGTTTTCGACTTCCAAACCTGTTTCTGTTTCCTGATTGATTTCTGTCAGGCTGATCGAATTTGTGTTCCAAATAAGTTCATCAATCATCCATTTTTCCACCTGAAGTGTGGATTCAATACTTTCATGGCCTGAGGCTTTTGCTTCTGTTCCCTTTGCGTTTACATTCCCGACTAACAATAAAAGAGCGACAATTGTTCCTGCTGTTAAATGTTTCACTGTAGTTTTCATATTTTCTGTTTTTAATAACGTTTCTGTTTCTTTGTTTTGTTTTCGTCTTAATAGACTTTTAACAGGCACAAAGGTTACACGGTATTTTGTTAAAAAGTAGAAAAATATTGTTAATGAAACTTTAACGCCGGTAAATGGCAAGAAATTAGCGGTAAAGTAAAATACTCTGAGGTATTTTTTTATCCATATCTATCGGTAAATGGCGAAAAATTCCAAATACAGCGGAACCGCTGCCCGACATTGAAGCAAAACCGGCTCCCAAATCATAAAGCAACTGCTTTAATTCGGCAATTTGAGGGTATTTCCGCGACACACTTTTTTCAAAATCGTTTACAATCAGGTTTTTCCAATCGTCAACAGGTGTTTTTATAATTTCTGTTAACCGGTATTTTGGGTTTCTGGGTATCACATCTTTGTAGGCTTCGGGCGTACTGACCGAAACATTGGGTTTCAATATTACTATTTCATAACCTGAAAGATCGAGTTCGATGTTATGAAATTTGTTCCCGATACCGGTTGCAAGGGTAGGTTTGTTGTGAATGAAAAACGGGCAGTCGGCGCCTATTTGAGCCGCATAAGATTCCAATTCTTGCGATGACAGACCAATATTATAATACCCGTTCAGCATTTTAAGGGTAAAAGCAGCATTGGATGACCCGCCACCAAGCCCGGCTCCAAAAGGAATTACCTTGTGCAAATGAAAATGAAGTGACGGCAGGTTAAAATCTGACTTTAAAAGATGAAAAGCCTTTAAAACCAAATTTTGTTCCGGCAAACTGTCGATCTGAATTCCCGAAGTGGTAAGTGTTGTATTTTCTGCTTCGGCAAACTCGAGTGCATCGGCTAATTTTACCGGAAAGAATATGGTTTCCAGGTTGTGGTATCCATCCTCACGTTTGGAGATCACATTCAATCCAATATTTATCTTGGCATTCGGAAAAACTATCATTTCGTTGATTTAATTATTTGGAAAACGATTCATATTCTTCGGGTGAACCACAGGTACAAATTAAATTACGGTCCCCCCAGGCATTATCAACCCGGCCAACTGAAACCCAATATTTGTTTTCGCGAATCCATTGGAGCGGATAAGCGGCTTTTTCTCTCGAATAGTTGTAATCCCAAACATTGGCAACTACTTTCTCAGCGGTGTGCGGTGCATTTTTAAGTACGTTGTTTGTTTTATCAGCTTCACCGTTCTCAATCTCTTTAATTTCTTTATAGATGTTGTTTAAAGCATCAATAAACCTGTCGATTTCCTGTTTCGATTCACTTTCGGTAGGTTCGATCATTAAAGTGCCGTGTACCGGAAACGACAAGGTTGGCGCATGAAAACCATAATCCATCAAACGTTTGGCAATATCTTCCTCAGTAATTCCAGACGAAGCTTTTAAATGTCTGCATTCAAGTATCAATTCGTGGGCAACCCTTCCGTGTTCGCCTTTATAAAGAATACCATAATTTTGTTCGAGCGCTTTTGCAATGTAGTTGGCATTTAAAATGGCCACTTTTGTTGCATCGGTTAAACCGCTGGCGCCCATCATTTTAATATAGCCAAAAGTAATTGGCAACACCGACGCGCTTCCCCAGGGAGCAGCAGAAACTGCATTAATTCCGATGTGTCCGTTGTTCATGATTGAGTGGGAAGGCAAAAACTCGATTAAATGGCTTGCCACGCAAATCGGCCCAACACCGGGACCGCCACCGCCATGAGGGATTGCAAAGGTTTTATGCAGGTTCAGGTGACAAACATCGGCGCCAATAATTTTGGGATTTGTTAATCCGACCTGTGCGTTCATGTTGGCGCCATCCATATAAACCTGGCCACCATTCTGGTGAACAATATCGCACATTTCGATTATTGCCGACTCAAAAACACCGTGAGTTGACGGGTAAGTTACCATAAATGCCGAAAGGTTATCTTTATGTTCTTCAGCCTTTTTGCGCACATCTTCGAGACTGATATTCCCTTTTTCGTCGCAAGCGACTACAACAACTTTCATTCCGGCGCTAATAGCGCTTGCCGGATTTGTTCCGTGCGCCGATGACGGGATTAACACCACATCGCGTTGATTTTCGCCACGGCTTAAATGATATTTACGAATCACCATCAATCCTGCGTACTCGCCTGCTGCACCCGAGTTTGGCATTAAACTTACATCGGCCATACCGGTAATTTCGGCCAAATCCCTGCGCAATTCTTCCATCATCTCGTGGTAACCGCGGGCCTGATTCTTTGGGACAAACGGATGAATGCCGTTAAACTCAATCCAACTCATGGGAAGCATTTCGGTTGCAGCATTTAACTTCATGGTACACGAACCCAACGAAATCATTGAATGTGTGAGAGAAATATCCTTTTGTTCCAATTTTTTCAGGTACCGCACCATTTCGGTTTCAGAGCGGTATTTGTTAAAAACCTCCTGTGCCATAAATTCCGAAGTACGGGCATATTTTTTGTTAATCTCAGCATCACCGGGATATTCTTGAATTATCTGCCAGCGTTTGTTTGCAGCTTTTGCAAATACCTCGAGAATCCAGTTCATATCTTCAAGGTTAGTTGTTTCATCGATGCTTATGCCTATTTCCCCATTTTCGAAATAACGGAAATTCATTTCCAACTCAAGTGAAAGCCATTCTATATCTTCCCGTTTCACATATTTTGGCAACTGAATCCGAATGGTATCGAAAAAATGAGAATTGAGTTGTTTATACCCGATTTTTTCAATTTCGACCGCAAGAAACGCTGCAATACTGTGTATCCTTTTTGCAATCATAGTTACTCCTTCGGGACCATGATATACTGCAAAAAATCCGGCCATATTTGCCAGAAGCGCCTGAGCTGTACAGATATTTGATGTTGCTTTTTCGCGTTTAATATGCTGTTCGCGGGTTTGCAGCGCCATTCGCAAAGCGCGGTTTCCGTGTATATCTTTCGTAATTCCGATTATCCTGCCTGGCATTGAACGTTTGTAATCGTCGCGGGCTGTAAAATATGCCGCATGCGGCCCGCCGTAACCCATGGGGACACCAAAACGCTGACTGCTGCCGAATACAATATCGGCGCCCCATTCTCCCGGTGGAGTTAGTATGGCCAGCGAAAGCAAATCGGCAGCCACTGCTACTTTTATCTCACTTTCGTGTGCTTTGGCAACGAGATCGGAATAATCAATTATTTGGCCATCAGAATTTGGATATTGCACCAACACACCAAAAACATCACCGGTGAATTCAAATTTATCTTTTGACTGAATGCGCAATTCAATTCCCAGCGGTTGAGCCCTTGTAATTAAAACGTCGTGGGTTTGCGGCCACATTTTGTCGTCAACCAGAACCACATTTACATTGTCTTTTATCATCTGACGCGAACGCAGGTTCATCATCATAACCATTGCTTCTCCCGCGGATGTGGCTTCGTCGAGCAACGATGCGTTGGCAATTTCCATACCTGTCAGTTCGCAAACCATGGTTTGATAATTTAACAACGCCTCCAATCTGCCTTGTGAAATTTCAGCCTGATAGGGAGTATAAGAAGTGTACCATGCCGGGTTTTCAACTACATTCCGAAGGATTACTGCCGGTGTAATGGTATCGTAATACCCCATTCCAATATACGTATTGAAAACCTTGTTTTTCGACGCCAGTTTTAGTATTTCCCTGAAATATTGCCGTTCCGTGAGACCTTCTTTCAATTTTAACGGTTCTTTTAACCTGATGTTGGAAGGAACAGTTTGTTGAATCAATTCTTCCATGCCGGAAACACCGATAAATTCGAGCATTTCTTTGATTTCATTGGCCCTTGGGCCTAAATGACGATTAACAAATCTATCGTGAGACATATTATATTATTTTGATTTTCATTTTTAAGTTAAAAACGGATTTGTTCTTTTTTCAAATCCAAGTTTTGTTTCAGGCCCATGACCGCAAAAAACCGTTGTATCGTCGGGTAAGGCAAACAGCTTATTTTTAATATTAGCGATTAAAGTTTCGTAGTTCCCCCCGGGCAAATCAGTCCGTCCGATGCTGCCATAAAACAATACATCGCCTGCAATCAGTATTTTATCCTTTTCGCTGTAAAAAACAACGTGACCGGGAGAGTGACCGGGAACATGAATAATTTGCATCCGCGAATTTCCAAATTCAATAAATTCATTTTCTGTCAAAAAAGAATCGACGGGCGCCACAGGACTCATTCCGAACCCAAACATTTCGCCCTGTGCGATCGCCTTTTCAACCCAAAAAACATCGCCGGCATGTGCACAAAACGGAATTTTAAATTCGTTACGAACAAATTCAACTCCCATTATGTGATCGAAATGGCAATGTGTATTTGTAATTTTAACAGGGGTGAGATTATTTGCTTTAACGTAATCTTTTATTTCCCTATGTTCTTCTTCGTAATAAAACCCGGGATCGATAAAAACACATTCACCGGTTTCGTCGGAAACTACAAAACTATTTTCGCCAAGCGGATTTACAACAAATTTTTCAATTTTTATCATAATCAGAAATTTACGGTTCCTTTTAGCAACGGGACAAATACGAAATCGCCATGTTTTTCACTTTTGAAATCATTTTCAGAAATACGGGTAATAACAGTCATTTCCTGTCGCTGGTCGGTACCCACCGGAATTACCAGCCGTCCGTTAATTGAAAGTTGCTGTTTCAAATCTTCGGGAACAGAAGTGGCTCCCGCCGTAACAATTATTTTATCGAACGGGGCAAAATTGGGAAGCCCTTTGTAACCATCGCCAAAAAAACATGCCGGATTATAACCAATTTCGGGCAGAAATTTGTGAACTCGCATATAAAGTTCCTTTTGCCGCTCGATGGTAAAAACTTTTGCACCCATTTCGATTAACACAGCAGCCTGATATCCTGAACCTGTCCCAACCTCCAATACTTTTTCCCCTTTTTCGAGTTGTAATAGCTGGGTTTGCATTGCAACCGTGTATGGCTGCGAAATGGTTTGCCCGGCCCCAATCGGAAAAGCCTGATCCTTGTATGCAAATTGAATAAAAGTACTCTCCATAAACAAATGCCGGGGGACCTTTCCAATGGCTTCGAGCACCTTTTCGTTTCGAATTCCCTTTATTTTTAATCCTTCGACCAGCTTTTTACGCATTCCCTGGTGACGAGGTGTTTCATTTATACCCATTCTGAAAAAATATTGCACAAAATTAACCGAAAAAACATTTTTACGGCCCAAATCCTGATTCAATATTAACAATAAACGTTGATAAATTATAAGTAAAATAAATGATTGCAATGATACCGATTTCTATATTTGTGCAATTACCATATAAAAAGCATGTTATGCTAAATGTTGGATTGATTGGAAATACAGAAATACTTGAACCCTTTGTTGAGCGAATCAGGGAAAATAAAAATATAAATGTAATTGGGAAAGCATCAGTTGGAAGCAGTTCTGAATATGATAGTTTTCATTTTTCGATACCTGAATTTAACCGGGTTGAGCTAATTGAACGGGCAGATGTTCTTGTTATGGACAATTCGTCGTTGATGCCTTTTAAAATTCTAACAGAGATTGTAAAAAAATCGAAGCATGTGTTTACTACAGGCTATCTAAATCTCACCATCGACGAATGTGCTCAGATTGTGAAACTTGCCAACGAATCGGGTTCTGTAATACAAGTAAATAACCCTTACTTTTTTACACCGGCAATCCAGTGGTTAAACAACAATATTTCTTCACCGGTTTATTTAGATGTTTTGGATTTTACAGATACCAATAACAACAACAGCAACCTGCTCTATCCTATTATCTTAATGCTGATCGAAACAACAGGTATCAGTCCTAAAAAAGTGGGGGCAGTAACCTTCAATTCAAACCCAAACAAATCGGATTTTACCAATGTCAGGCTCGAATTTGGCGATGCATCGGTAGTTAACATCAGTTACGGCACGCTCGAATCGCTTGAAGAATTTATTATCAGGGTGTATTCAAGAAACCAGTTTATCAACCTGAATTTCACACGCAACAGTTTTGTTTGCAACAATAGTCCAATTGACCTTTCAGTGTTTGAAACCGTAAGCGAAATCGATTATTTTGTTGATACAATTCAAAACAAAACCAGGAAAAAAAGCTGTTTGGAAGACTATTTAATTGCCATGTACCTGGTACAAAAAATCAACAAAAAGATAACCCAGTTTTTTGCGCAATAATTTTGACAAAAATTTACTTCTGCCGCAATATTATTTTTCATGATACGTTCATGTAAAGACTGTACTTTTTACACTGGACTTAACTTTATTAGGAAAGAATGAATAAACCGTGGCAAGTTGCAAAATACTTAACTTTCGACATTTTAGCTGCCACAATTAGCTGGATTGTATTCTTCATTTACCGGAAAGCCATAATTGAACCCCAACGGTTTGGAATTGACATTCCTATAGAATTCAGCAACCGTTTTTACCTGGGCCTCATTTTTATTCCTTTATTCTGGATTACCATTTATTACATTACGGGTTTTTATAAAAATATATTCCGGCGTTCGCGATTGATTGAGCTTGGTCAAACTTTTACAACCTCGATTGCAGGAGTTATTGTAATATTTTTTACACTTATTCTCGATGATTTTATCCATTCGTATAAAAACTATTATCAACTTATTTTCACCCTGTTTTTGCTGCATTTCGTTTTAACTTATTTTTTCAGGTTGATAATCACAACCCAAACCATTCATAAAATACATCAGCGAAAAATAGGTTTTAATACGCTAATTATTGGAAGCAACGAAAAAGCCCTGAATATTTTTAATGATATGAACAGCCAGAAGTTTCCGGCCGGAAACCTGTTTGTTGGTTTTGTTGGGCTCGGAAGCAATAATGACGCCTTGTTGAGCAACTACATCCCAAAGCTCGGTGAGTTTTCGGAGTTGCTTGATATTATTAAAAAACACGATATCGAAGAGGTAATTATTGCCATTGAAACCGTTGAACATAAACGGTTAAGCGAAATACTCACAGTAATCGAAAACCGCCAGGTTACCATTTGGGGAATTCCCGATTTATACGATTTTCTTTCGGGGATGGTAAAAACAAATACCATTTACGGAAGCCCGCTTATAAAAATTTCGAACGGGTTAATGCCCGGCTGGCAGGAAAACACAAAACGCCTGTTAGACGTATCTCTTTCGCTTTTAGCCTCGGTTTTTCTATTTCCGGTTTTTGTGGCACTTGCCATAATAATTATAACAACATCGAAAGGGCCCATATTTTACAAACAGGAACGTGTGGGACGATTTGGAAAACCTTTTTGCATTTATAAGCTGCGAAGCATGTTTGCCGGAGCTGAAAACGGAACCCCAGCGCTTTCGTCGGAGAATGATGATAGAATTACAAAAATCGGGAAATTTATGCGGAAGACCCATTTAGATGAAATTCCGCAGTTTTACAATGTAATTATTGGCGATATGTCGCTGGTAGGCCCACGCCCCGAAAGGCAGTATTATATCGACCAGATTATTAAAAAAGCGCCGCACTACACGCATCTTCATAAGCTCCGCCCCGGAATTACTTCATGGGGACAGGTCAGGTACGGTTATGCTTCTGATGTTGACGAAATGCTTGAACGGCTTCCTTACGATATGATTTACCTGAAAAACATTTCGTTGTATATCGACTTTAAAATAATGATTTACACTATTATGGTGAGTTTCAAAGGAAGAGGGAAATAACTCATTTTGGATTTTTCAATTGTAAAATTTTTATGGGTTTGTAATTTAATCCGGCCCAACGTTAAGTGAGGTTTGAATGACTTCTCCTCCCTGCTAAATCCAAGCGGAACAACCATTTCCTCAATTTCTGCTTATTGGTATCGGCCCAGTTTATTACATCTCCTTCCAAAGATTTTCTTAATGTTGATGCAATATCAAGCAATTTTTTTTCAGGTGTAATTTTTATGGCTATAAAAGTTCTCATCATTTCTTATCGTATTAACAAAACCTGACCTTTTTCGTTATGTTCAAAGCCCTGAATGTCAAAATAATTCGAAATCCAGACGTAATTTCCCATTGGTGCGTTTTCCCCGTTTTTCAAAGTCCCATCCCAGTGATTAAATAAGGAGTTGGATTCAAAAACCAGGGTGCCCCAGCGATTGTAAATTTTCAAATTGAACCTGGCCTCATCGACACCTGCGCCAACCGGCATAAAAATACGGTTTTCAGGAATATCACTATCGGGCCTGAAAGCATTTGGGGCATAAGTTACCGACGGTATAATTTGAATATCAACCCCGAAAGTATCAGTACACCCAAATCCGGTTTCCGATATCAGTTGCACCGGATATTTGCCAACGCTTTCGTAAGTATGCACAGGGTCAATTTCCTGCGAGGTAACCGAATCTCCAAAATCCCAGTAATAATTCACCGCGTTTTCCGAGGTGTTGTTGAAATGAATGGTTGCGTTGTCGAGAAGTGCAATTTCATGATTGGGTATAAATTTGGCATACGGTTTTTTGTGAACCCAAATCCAATCCTTTTTTATAAGGGTGTCCGCACATTGTGTTTCTCCTGAGGTAGCAATAAGTCCAATATCATACCTGCCTGTATCGGAGAAATAATATAAATTCGAAAGGCCTGCCGGATATGGCAATGTGTCAATTATCCAATTGAAATTGAGATAGTTGTCATTGGTGGATGCAAATACCTCCGCCAAATAGGGCTGGCATCCCTCCTGGCTTTCAGTTTCAAAATTAAAATTTGGCTGTCGTTTTAACCACACTGAATCGGGGTTACTTATACACCCGAATTCGTTAACAGTGAGCCTTACTTTTTCGTATGGATTAATGATTTGAAAAATAACAGAATCTTGTTGAAAACCTGCCACCGGGCCGCCATTGAATTCCCAGATACACCACGACGAATCTTTTTGATTGGCATAAACCAGTAAGGCCGAATCGGGATAACAAACCGAAGTATCTGTTGAAATATGGGCAACAGGAGTTGGGAAAACCCGGATCATGCTGTCGATGGTGAAACTGTTGGTGCAACTGGTAGCTGTATTTTTAATTGTTAAGTTCACCTTATAAAACCCGGGTCTGGAAAAATTCCGTGGCACAACCGGGCCTGTTATTTTCTCTTTATTATCGAAAGTCCAGGTAAAATCAACCTTATCGGAGGTTATTATTTTTCCTGTAAAATTTACCGTCATATTATCGCAGCCACGGGTTTTGTCGGCCTCCATTGTAAAATTGGGATTGGCATTAGGAATTAATTTAACAATAGTATCACTCAAACAACCTTTGTCGTTAATTGCCAGTGAAATCGGGGATAGATTTGGTTGCAGTGCGCCCATTGAAACCAGAAAAACCTGTTTTTGAAGGTCGAAAGTATCTAAAAAGACCCGGCCATTCAAATCCCACAAAAAATCGGCCGCACTTGTTGCAGAACCGGTAAAAACCAGTTTTTTACTGTAACCCTGGCAATTGGGATCATCCTCAATCCTGAAATCGTTTATTGGCTGTGGGTGAAATCGGACTGGAAATGTGACAACGGTGTCGCATCCGTCGAGGGTTGTCAGTTTATAGTAAATTTCGAAATCTCCCCAGCTTTTGGCTTCTACATTGACCGAAAATCGGTTTTCATTTGTAAGCATTAGGTTGGGACTACCCGGTGTCCACGCAAAATTTCCCGGAATGTTCCAGATATTTTCGGGGGTTCCGGTAATTGTAACCGTTAATTGTGTTTTGGTTTCACCGCAGATCAGGTGGTCGCCCAAAATCTTAATTTCGGGTACCGGATGCACCGTTAAAACAAAGGTATCGCGGGTTGTGCAACGGTATTGGTCAGCCACCGATAACCGATATTCACCTGTTTTACCGGCCAATATTTTTTGCCCGGTTGAAATTACCTCATCCAATTCATTCTGCCATATGTACTTTTCAAATCCGCTTCCGCTATTCAGAAGCACTTTTTGCGGATAACAAACCTCGTTATACCGTTCACCCAAATCAACTTTTGGAGCGCTTTCATAAACAAAAACGCTGTCTCTTAACTGGCAACCACTTTCGCTGGTAACCTCTACCCAAAAATCGCCTTCTGCCGGTACATCAATAGTTTGCGTAGTTTCTCCGGTACTCCATTTGTAAGTGTTAAATTGCGGACCGGCATCGAGTATTAAAGTGTCGCCGCGACAAAGCAAAAGGGTGTCGTTTTCAAAAAACTCGATGTTTTCGCCCAGTTCCAGAGTCAAATCAAGATTAAACCCTGTTCCAAAACCATACGATTCGAACCCGCCAAAGCCATAAACATAGGCAACGAAACCATCTTTGCCTGCAATATTTTCAATGATATGCTTCCCTTTTGAAATTTCGATTTGTGCATACGACCATGACCCCTCAGTGTAGGGTCGAAATTCGGAAGAAATTTGCATGCCATTTAATCTGATGTTGGGAACTTCAGCGGTTTTTGCCACTATATTCACAAAATTTCTTTTTATGCCGATGTAAGCAGAATCGGGTACAGTTACAGGTGCGCCGTAAGTACTGAAAATTGCAGTGTTGACGCCCCTGCCTGATGGGTTAAGGATAATCATGAAAGGGTCACCGTTACCCCCTGTTTCGGTTTTATCGACACTATTCGACTGGCTGAATTGTGCAACCAGAACCGGTTTATCTGAAATAATCCGTTTTGCGCCGGTTGCCGGAAATTCGAATTCACGAAATTCGCCCTCATTTAAATGAAAAAGCGGTTCTCCGGTAATCTGCACGGTAGTATTGTCTTTTGAGGCAAGAATTCGGAACAAGTCTTTTGTCCTTGTTTTCAGCGG
>CAMTWS010000050.1:0-9078 GCA_947085485.1 uncultured Prolixibacteraceae bacterium | reverse complement strand
GGCTTATTTTGACGGAATTAATTTCACCGGCATTGTGTGACAAAATGATTGAAACAAACGCGAAACAAATAAAACCTGTAGTCAGGCGGAAAAGAAAATACAAATTAAAGAAAGGGGTTAGAAAAAAACTTCTGATTCTTGGCGCCATTTCGATTGTGGTTATTGCAGCGGCTATTTTTTATTACAGTCCCTCATCAGTAGAAACGATGGAAGAACTGATTGAGCCAAAAGTAATTGGCACAATTCGCGTAGATAAATACTCCGATTTGAACAAAATTCATTTAAAGTATGCCAAAGCCAATGGGATAAAAGGTTTTAAATCGGATAAGGAATTCAGGGAAAATATTAAAAAATATCTTAACGGGGGAGATTTGGTAAAAATAGAAAATTCTGATTACTACGTTGTTGACGATCTTACTTATTCGCATCCGTACCTTACACCGGAGGCTGCCGAACTACTTGACGAAATTGGAAAACGGTTTCAAAAAAAGCTGGATGAAAATAATTTGAAAAAAAATTATTACCAGATAACATCGCTCCTGCGCACCGGAGAAAGCCAGCGAAGGCTGAGCCGTACGAATACAAACGCTTCTTCCAACACATCTCATTTGTATGGAACTACTTTCGACATAACTTATGCACGGGTTTTTAGAAAACCTAAGTTGTCAAAAGATGCAGAAGTGGCTGATGGCCAGGCCATTAAACTTCTTTCGGAAGCCATTGGCGAATTACGAAAAGAAAAACGATGCGTGGTTGTAACCGAACGTAACGAAAGATGTTTCCACATTACAGTAAAATGAATGCATGAATGAGTGAATGAGAAAATGCAAAATTGGGCGAGGCGGTTTCCAACCTTGTTAACAAACCTTTACGAACCTGAACTCTAAACTCTAAACTCTAAACTCTGAACTCTGAACTCTAAACTCTAAACCCGCGTGAAGTGTTTCGAATCGCCCCACTCGCCGTAACCAATTTCGCATCCTGCCAATTCAATACGGGCCTCAAGGCAGTTGCGGCAAAGCTCGGCATCTTCGTCCAAACAAGGTTTGTCCTGATATAACAAATACTCTTTCCGGTAAGCGCAGGGAGTTAAATTGGGCATGATAATATTTGCTCCCACGGCCAGCGCTTTCTCCCGTCCGGCTGGATCAATTGCCTGTAGCGCTGTTGCAGCGGCAATATTAATATCCGGCATCATCAGCCGCAATACCGCAATCATATTCAGGGTTAAATCAAACCGTTCCTTTTTTGTTTTCAACAGATGTTTAAACGGATACAAAGGTGTGTGTTCGTGTTCAATATACGGCCCCATTCCGCACATATCAATATTTATTTTCTTTAAAAATAAAAGGTCATCAGCCAAATCCTCAATCGTTTGAAATGGCAGGCCAATCATTACGCCGGTCCCAACCTGGTAGCCTGTTTCGCGCAATGAATGTAGGGCTTCCAGCCGTTTTTCAAAAGAATGCTTTTTTGTTTTGGGATGAATTTTATAGTATAGTTCAGGGCTTGATGCTTCAATGCGCAGCAGGTAACGATGTGCCCCGCATTCGAACCAGCGGCGGTAAGTTTCGCGGGATTGTTCGCCACAACTTAAAGTAATCCCGAGTTCGTTATTCGAAAGTTGCTTTATTTTTTTCAGCAAGGTTTCTATTCTTTTTACAAATGCCGGCGACGAAACTTCTCCCGACTGTAAAACCACCGAACCAAACCTGTTTTCCCAGGCAAAACGGCAGGCTGATAGAATTTCATCATCGGTGGCGTTGTAACGAACAACTTTTTTGTTGCTTTTTCTGATTCCACAATATAAACAGTCCTTCGAGCAAATATTCGAAAACTCAATCAGCCCGCGGAAAAAGACTTTATTGCCAACAACCTTATTTTTCACCTCCTGCGATTTTTTCAATAAGGCAGTGCGCCCATCCCCTGTAGTTTGCAGGAGAGCAATTAAATCTTCTCCCGAAAATTCATCCTTTTTCAAAATTTCATCAATAGGTTTCATGTCTGCAAAAATACATGTTAAATTCAAAGGCGTTGCAACTGGCCGAAATAATATTCAACAACATAAAAATTGTACAACATATCTCATATCCCCGTATTTCATAAATAAGTACTTTTGCAAACTAATCCTGCGGGAAGGCTGAGGCTGACCTCAAGGGAAGATTTGAAAGGTAGGATATTTGCCTATTGGAATATTCTGCTATCTGTTTTCCGTTTCCCGCACAAATTTTATTAAATGAATGAGAACCAAAAACGATTGGGTTTTGTGGGCATTATTATCGACGACCGCGAAAAATGCGCCGGTATTGTGAATGAAATTCTGAGCCATCATTCAGAATTAATCCTTGCCCGCACCGGGTTGCCCAATGCAAAAGGAAACACCTCGATAATTACTTTGGTAATTGACGCAACTACAGACGAACTGGGAGTTCTCACCGGAAAACTTGGAAATATTCCGGGCATTTCAGTAAAATCAGGATTGGCAAAAAAGTAATTTTAAATCAGAAAGACAACAATGACAACAATTTTAACAACGACAACTAAAATTTACAACCATGCATAATATACCCGCCGGTTTTATTAACGAACAAAAAGTTTGGGACATTCTGGAAGCAAATAAAAATGTTGATTTTGAAAAGATAATGGAAGTTCTTGCCAAGGCAAAAGAAATGAAAGGGCTGAATCTTGAAGATGTTGCTGTTTTAACAAGCATTAGCGACCCGGAAATGCTTGCGGCACTTTTTAACACTGCCAACGAAGTAAAAGAAACAATATATGGCAAACGCCTGGTAATTTTTGCCCCTCTTTATATTTCGAATCTATGCGCCAACGAATGTCTGTACTGTGCTTTCAGAGCCACAAACAAAGATATTGTTCGAAATTCGCTCTCGCAGGAGTACATTGCGCGCGAGACGGAGGTTCTGATTAATCAGGGTCACAAACGAATTTTAATGGTTGCCGGAGAATCTTATCCCAACCGGGGTTTTCAATATGTACTCGATTCGATAAAAACAATTTATGGCGTAAAATCTGAACATGGTGAAATTCGCAGGGTAAATGTTAATATCGCCCCACTTTCCACCGAAGAATTCATACAACTTAAATCAGCAGGAATCGGAACTTACCAGATTTTTCAGGAAACCTACCACCGCGAAACTTACAGCAAAGTGCACCTGGGCGGTAAAAAGCGCGATTACAACTGGCGAATCTGGTCGTTGCACAGGGCTATGGAAGCCGGAATTGACGATGTGGGAATTGGCGTCCTTTTCGGGCTTTTCGATTATCGTTTCGAAATACTGGCAATGATGCAGCATATTTTCGAACTGGAAGAAAAATTTGGAGTCGGGCCGCACACCATTAGTGTCCCCCGCCTTGAACCTGCAACAAATAGCCGTATTGCTTCGCACCCGCCCTTTCCTGTTTCCGATATCGATTTCCGTAAAATTGTCGCGATTATCCGGCTGGCCGTTCCTTACACCGGAATCATCATGTCAACCCGCGAAACTGCAAAAATGCGCCGCGAAACATTTGCTTTGGGGGTAAGCCAGATTTCGGCTGGAAGCCGCACAAATCCGGGTGGTTACGAAGAAGAAACTGAAGATGATCCTTCCGGCCAGTTTAGCCTGGGCGACCACCGTTCATTGGATGAAGTAATTCAAGATGTTGCTTCAATGGGTTATATTCCGTCGTTTTGCACAGCCTGTTACCGAATGGGGCGAACCGGCCAGGATTTTATGGATTTGGCCAAACCCGGCGATATTAAACTGCATTGCGGGCCAAATGCCCTATCGTCGTTTAAAGAATATCTTCAAAACTATGCTTCGCCCGGAACTGCTGAAATTGGAAACAAACTGATTGCAGAATCCATTGCCGGAATGAGCGGCATTGCCCGGCAACGCGCCGAAAAGCAGGTGAAGCGGGTGGAAGCAGGCAGGGACGATGTGTATTGTTAATGATAAAATCATGGATCAGACAAGAATTGAAACCGACCTGTTAGGCGAAAAACAAATTCCAGTTGATGCACTTTGGGGAATTCACACAGCACGTGCCGTTGAAAACTTTCCTTTATCAGGCAGAAATGTTCATCCTGAACTTATAAAAGCATTTGGCGAAGTGAAGCTGGCTTGCGTGCAAACCAATGTTCAGCTTGGTTATTGGAAGGATAACGAATCAAAAACTAAAGCTATTGAAAAGGCTTGTTTCGAAATGAGACAGGGTTTGCTAAACGGACACATTCTGGTAGATGCGTTGCAGGGAGGAGCCGGCACCTCAACAAATATGAACGTTAACGAAGTTATCGCCAACCGTGCATTACAGATTCTGGGAGAGAAAGCCGGCAGTTACGAAATCATTTCGCCGCTTGACGATATCAACTTACACCAATCTACAAACGATACTTACCCAACCGCTTTGAAAATTGCAGCAATCAGGTTGTTGCGCCAATTGGAACAAAGTGTTTTAAACCTGCAGGAAGCATTTCAGCAAAAAGAAAAAGAATTTGCACATATCGTAAAAATTGGCCGCACACAGTTACAGGACGCGGTTTTAACAACGTTGGGTCGTGAAATGAGCGCTTATGCCGAAGCATTTAACCGCGATCGCTGGCGGATTTATAAATGCGAAGAACGTTTACGAGTGGTAAATTTGGGAGGCACTGCAATCGGAACCGGGCTTGGCGCGCCAAAACAATTCATTTTCAGGGTTGTTGACCGCTTGCGCGAAAATACAAATATCGGACTGGCACGGGCAGAAAACCTCATCGATGGAACTCAAAATACCGATGTTTTTGTTGAAGTCTCCGGAATTTTGAAAGCCCTTGCCAGCAACCTGCTTAAAATAAGCAACGATCTCCGTTTGCTTTCAAGTGGGCCCGATGCCGGCTTTGGTGAGATTAGTTTACCTGCCAGGCAAGCCGGTTCATCAATCATGCCCGGAAAAGTAAATCCGGTAATTCCGGAAGCTGTGGCACAAATTGCCATCCGGGTAATGGGAAACGACCAGATTATTACACATGCCTGCAGCGCCGGAAATCTCGAATTAAACCAGTTTATGCCATTAATTGCCGATGCCCTGCTGGAAAACCTGACTCTTTTAAATAACGCATCTTTTATTTTCAGTGTATATTGTGTTTCTGGCATATCTGCAAACGAAAAGGTCTGTAAAAAAAACGTTGAAAACTCTACTGCTACAATAACTGCACTGATTCCCAAAATAGGTTATGAGAAAGCCTGCGAAATTGTCAAAACTTCCCAAATTGAATTTATTTCGATAAAGGCGGCGGCTTTAAAATCAAATCTGATTTCAGAAAAAGAATTCGAAGAATTAACAACTTCTGAGTCGGTTTGCCGCTTGGGAAATTAACACAAAATAATTTTTAACAATCATTAACAATTTATATTATATTGATATTCTGCTGTTTAATTATGTATAATATTTAAAGATAGAAATATCTTATATTTTATTTGGATTTTATTATTTCTATTATTAATATTGAATCTAAATTAAAATAATTATTAAACAGTTTGTATTACATTAAATTTTAAAATCATGAAAAAAGTATTTTTATTATTTGCATTTGTAGCAGTTTACGGTGTTTCAATGGCAGTGACAGGCTCAAGCGGAATGGCAGTTGACAACTCGCAGGTAACAGTTGTTACTGATATGAACGACAACAACGTTGTAGCTCCTGGAGTTGAAAAAGAAAAGGAAAAAGCTAAATCAAAAGATGCAAAAGCAGCAAAAAGCGAAGGTTGCGGAACTGCAAAAGCTGACGGCTGCGGAACTGCAAAAGCTGACGGTTGCGGCGATAAGGAAAAAAGCGCAAGCGCAAGCGTTGAGAAAAAAGAAGGTTCAAAATAGTTGAATAATTCTTAGGGATTTAAAAAGCTGTTCTTTGTAAGAACAGCTTTTTTTTGTGGTTTTTGCAAAAATATTTCACGGTTCAAAAGAAAATCATATCTTGCGACAGTTTTTATAAAATTATTCGATTTGTCACGAACATAAATAAATTAAAAAACCATTATTAATCTTTAATTTCAGTAATCATGAAAAAATTAATTCTCATTTTCGCGATGGTAGCTGTTTACGGAATCTCTGTTTCGACTGCCGCTGTTACCAACAAAGAAGACAAAAAGAAAGAAGCAAAAAAAGAAACAACAACAGCCGCATGTTGTCCATCTAAATCAAAGTCTGCTGAAAAAACTGCAACTGCAGGTTGCTCAGAAACACAAAAGAAAAGTTGTGCTGCATCGGCAAAAGCCTGCAGTGGTGAAGAAAAGAAAAAAGAAGAAAATAAATAAAAGTATCTTCACAAAGAAAAGGGCGGTAACAGCGCCCTTTTTTTATGCTTATCATTGGAAGAATAGAAATGAATTTGTACTTTAAACACCGTTCAAAAATAAAAAAATGAAGGCGCCAAAATCGTTTCGCTTACATATCGGGATTTTTGGAAAAAGAAACACCGGAAAGTCAAGTATCCTGAATTCACTGACCAATCAGGATGTCTCAATAGTTTCTGAAGTTGCCGGTACTACCACCGACCCGGTTGAAAAACCCATGGAATTACTGCCCCTCGGCCCTGTGCTTTTTATCGATACTGCCGGAATTGACGACTTAGGCAATTTGGGTGAAAAGCGGGTTGCAAAAACAATGTCGGTATTCGACCGTACCGACCTCGGTGTAGTTGTTACCAACTTTAACGATTGGGACGATTATGAACAACAAATTATGGATGAATTTACCGACCGTGCAATTCCGTTTATTGTTGTTTTTAATAAATGCGATTTGTATGAAGAGAACAACAGCATCATCAATCAGCTTAATTCAGCTAAAATAAAATTCACAAAAACTTCGGCGCTAAAAGGTATCGGTTTTACTGAACTCCGGCAATTACTGCTTCGTTCGGCCCCTGATGATTTTATCGGCCGGCCTGGGATTTTAGCCGATTTGGTTGGCCCGGGAGAAGCGGCAATTTTGGTTGTCCCTATCGACAAGGAAGCTCCAAAAGGCCGGTTGATTCTGCCACAGGTGCAAAGTATCCGCGATTTGCTCGATAACGATTCGTTTTGTGTTGTGGTAAAAGAGCGGGAACTGAGGGAAGCGTTTTCACGTTTTAACAAACCACCCAAACTGGTGGTTACCGACTCACAGGCTTTCCTGAAAGTTGCTGCCGACACTCCGCCCGAAATTCCGTTAACCTCCTTCTCTATTCTGTTTGCCCGGTTCCAGGGCGATTTAAACGAAATGGTACGCGGCGCAATGGCCATCGACAAACTGAAAACAGGCGATAAAGTGTTAATTGCCGAAGCGTGCACTCATCACCCCATTGGCGAAGATATCGGCACGGTTAAAATACCGCGCTGGCTAACTCAATATGTTGGTGGAAAACTGCAAATCGATAATTTACGCGGCCACGATTTTCCCGGTAACATTTCGGAATATAAAATAATTATTCATTGCGGCGCCTGCATGTGGAACCGGCGCGAAATGCTGAGCAGGATTATGAAAGCAAAAGAGGCAGGGATTCCGATAACAAATTACGGGCTTACAATTGCTTACTCACTCGGCATTTTTGAGCGCGCGCTGCAACCATTTCCGGCCGCATTGGAGATTTATAAAAAGGGGATCCAACTGTAATTTGAACCGGTTATATCAAATATGTTTCCCGTATTACTTTCTTCTGAACCTTGTAACCACTTTATCAGGTGTTGCCGGATGTTGTAATGTTAAAACTACCACGTCGCCCAAAAGAATGTATGAGTAATTCATCTTAGTGGTAAGCGTATCTATTTGCAGTTCAATAAATAAACTATCATTCGCGGTACTCCATTTCCCTTTTTCAGTTTCCATTTTCATATCAGGGGAACGCATATTAAAATCCTGTTTAAAACTGCCATCATCGTTGAAATGCAAATCCCATACAGCGCCGGCGTCGCGTAATGTTTTTTCATCGCTAACTGCAGACTCCCCCTTTTGAACAAGTTGAAATTCAACTAACTCCCATATTCCAAAAAGCATTTTATTGTTTGCGGCATGAAGTCCGATTACCGTTATTAATAAGACAACGGCCAAATATTTTAGTTTCATAAAGAATTAATTTTTTAAATTCATGGGGCAAATTTAGGAGATTTTTTGAAAGCCGGTTAGTTTATCTTGTTAAAGAACCCAAAGAATTCGATTCTTCCCAAAGCATCTTTTTTCAGCAATTTCAATTTTTCGTTTTCTATTGCAAACTGAAACTCAATATTATTCCGGTTATTTTCGGAAGACATCAATGTGATGAAGTTTTTGGAAATGCCCCAATTTCCGTTTTTAATTTTGGAAATTTGCCAAACCGGCAAATTGCATTGATGGTAATACTTATTTTCTATTGTGAATTCAATATTCCAAAGTCCATTTGTTGCTTTCAGTCGAGCTTCATTAATATTTTGAAGTTCATCGCCATTTTCAATATAATACTCAAACAGTTGCCACTTTCCGGGTATTTGTTTCGATGGCCGGGCAAACATCTCGGTCGATTGCAGCCAGTTAAGTATTGATGTGAATCTGTTTTTCTTTTCCATATTTGAATTCGCAACGCCGTTTTGACTTCGTATCGGGTAAAAAGTTTAATGACAGGTTTTATCAAAAAAAATCAGGCACCGATAAAAAATGCCTGATTCAATATTTCATTCTGCAAAAAAGCACCTTATTTTACAAACGGGGCGTTGTTTAGGTATTCGAAACACAGTTTAACACCTTCGAACTGGGTAACACCCTGCCTGATTCCTTCGAGTTCGACATAAAATTCTTCCAACCCGTTTTTATAGGCTTTGTTGAAAATATTCTCAAAATTCATCATCCCCGACTGACCGAGAATCGAGCGGTCTTTGATGTGAAGGATTGGGAAGCGGCCTGCATGTTTTTCGAAATAATCGAGCGGGTCGTTTTGTCCCATTACTGTCCAGTAAACATCCATTTCAAAAAACACGAGTTTCGGGTCGGTGCCGTTTAAAAGTAAATTGTAAATCACATCGCCCACCGGCGCCCATGGCGTACTTCTTTTTGCTTTATCTTCTTCTTTTACCACACGCTGAAATT